>JAZDEI010000186.1:0-8024 GCA_043808945.1 Fidelibacterota bacterium
ATTAGGCATGCTTTAATAAGACCGTCATAATTTTCTTTTTAGGGACTTTGACCTTAATCCGGTGCGGGTCGTTAATTTTAATTTCTGCCGCAGGCTCTTCGTCCATATCTAAGACGACCGCCCGTTTGACCGGGAAATTCAATGTCAGAATGCCTTGGACGGTTTCATTGGACGGGTTATAAAAGCGCGCAATATAACCGATACCGGACTCGGCTTTTTTAAAAGCGGTCAGATAGAGCGTCTCCGGCTCGATTTTCAGGAAGGATTCGCATTTGGTCAAGCCTTTTCCGGCATAGCGCCCGTGATGAACGCTCATCACCGGGTATTTGTGCTCGCGTTCGCGGCGTAGAACACCGGCGGTTTGCCAGTCGCCGGAATAGAATAACAAGGCCAATTCATAATGCTGATCGCCCAGGCATTGCGAACCTTCATTGCCAACCCGTGGAACCAAATCCTCGCGGGCAATGCCGGACATTTTCGGATAACTGTAGCCACGCAACAGGGTCATAGCGATTGTGCCACTGTTATTATCCAAAACTTCATATTCCGGCAGACCGAAATTTAACACGGCCAGACCACGTTGGTTATTTTCGACCCACACGCCGCCATTGTTCGGTTGCGTACCGGTATAAGGCTCCAGCCAGTCGGAAGTGTCCGGCAGGAAAACGGCGCGTTCCAGCACGTCGAACTGGCCGCTGGAAATGGATTTCTCCGGGCGAAAACCGCTGTCGAACATGACCCGCAAGCGATGATCCTTGATCGTGTTTTCGAGATTAATTTGAATATGCAGTTTGGGATCGCCTTTGTGTAAAGTAAGGCATGTGGTGATTGGCAATTCCTTCTCGACAACGCTGCGTTTTTTCGTGCCGCGAATGACTTCGGCGGGCAGATTCATTTTAATTTTAATGGCGAAAGTCGTAGTCAGCGGCCCGTCGAAAATTTGTCTGATTTCGGCGGAACTGCCCAGCGAATTGTAAACCAGATTGCCATCGCCGATCGGTGGAATGCGCGACCACGGATCGCCGGATTCGCCACAATCTTCGAACCAGAGCTGATTCGGGTAAACCGCACCACTATTTTTATCGGTAATGGTCAGAGTGCCATTTGGCTTAATCTTTACTTTCAGGAATTCATTCTCGAGAGTGTTAGTGGCTGTGATCTGCGAACCGTAATTGGATTTGCGGCCTTCTTCCGGTTTGACAGTGAAGGTTTTAAAGCCGATGGCCGGCAGATTTCGCGCTTCGAAAGCCACTTTCCACTTGGTCGTGTAATACGAGGTCGGCAGTTCATGCGGCTCAATCGGGATCACGTAACTTTCCTCGCGGGAAAGCACCTGATGACTGACCTTTTGGCCCTGATCGTCGTAGATCGAGAAGGCGCGATATAATTTTTCACGCGGGAAGTCGATGAAAACCTGCGGAATATCATCGCGTTCAAATGGCAAAGGATTGAAAACAGTGATCAGGATGTCTTCCGGATTGGCATCGGAGGTGTCAATGTGGGAAACGATTGCGCCGAGAGCGGTTTTCGTCAATGCCTGACCGATCAGATCAACCTGGTCGAAGCGTGAGAGCATATCCTTGTGAATCTGGTCGGGGCTCAGCCCGCCGATGCCGTCGTGTGAATGGTTGGACAACAGCATTTTCCAGGCGTGGATCAGGGCGCTGGTCGGGTATTTTTCTTCGTTCAGAAGCTCGGTAATTGCGGAAAACGGCTCGGCCCATTGCAGCAGGACGCGCTCGACTTCGGCATTGCGTTGCTTGATATAAATACGCGATGAGAGCGAATCTTTCAGGAAAGCATTGAACATATTATCGGGACTGGGATGGCGGCGTTCGCCTTTTAGGACGGTCAACTTTTCCGGCTCAATGTGCAATTTCAGGTCGGCTAAGAATTTCGGCAGGGAACTGTGGATGAATTTCCAGTCGGGATTGACTTCATTGGCTTTTTTAATAATTTGCGGCAGGTGTTTATTCGGATAAGCGCTGTCCATGCCGTCGAACAGAACCAGGCAATTGCTGGTTGCCTGTTCGAGGATGTCTTCCATCGCCGTTCGGATGCCTTCCGCGACGATTTCCAGGTTGCATGTTTCTCCGTAGGGAGAGCGGATGATGGCCGGTTCTTCCTCGTGATCCTGGTCGGCGCGGCAAAGATGAAATGGCAGACAGCCCTCTTCCCCCCAGCGGAATCCGTGCCAGTCGGGATCGTGCATGGTGCGTTTGGAAACGTAAATAAAAAAGGCTCCGCGGCTGACATGCCGGCTCAGGCGAACGCCCAGAATCCGGGTGCCGTCCGGCGCTTCCAGAAAATATTCATTGGTGCCTTCGGTGTGGTGAATGCCCCGGTAAAAAATGATGCCGTCGATCCCGAAGCCGTCATAAATCTGCGCCATCTGAGAAATCTGGCCGTAGGAAGTCGGCGTATAACCGACGTGTGACGTTTTTCCAAACGAATCGCCGACGCGTTTGCCCATCAGCAAATTACGGATGAGCGATTCGCCGTTCACGGTGAATTCTTCCGGCAAGGTGTACCACGGCCCGACGATCAGCCGTCCGGCTTTGATCAACGCTTCCAGTCGCGGGCGATTCTCGGGCTTAATCTCCAGATAGTCATCCAGAAAAATGGTCTGGGAATCGAAATTGAAATATTTATACTCGGGATCGGTTTCCATTAAATCCAGCAGATTGTCGATTAATTTGACTAAATGCAACCGGGTTTCCTGGAACGGAAAACGCCATTCACGGTCCCAGTGGGTATTCGATAAGATGTGGATTTTTTTCTTTTCGCTCATAGTTTTTTCTTTATTTTAAAATTAATAATAGCGGTTAGCCAACCAGATTTCGTGAATCAGGTCGTAACTGGCCAGCGGCATGCCCCGGAAAACGCAGTTTGACGTGCAGAAAATATAACCGCCGCCGGGCTTGGCATGCGTCAGGCAATATTCGGCGCTGGCGCGTATTTGTTCCGGCGTGCCGGTCTGCATCAGTGAGCAATCGACATTACCGCAGAGAGCCACCTGTTTGCCGTAATTTTCTTTCACGAATTTAATATCGACGCCGGCCATCGGGTCGAGTGAGTGCAGAGCATGTGGTCCGGCCTCCAGCAGGTAGCGGATAATCGGCATAATATTGCCGTCGGTGTGTTTGATGACATAAGCGCCGGCCTGGCGGAAATAGGTGACGGCTTCTTTCAGGTACGGGGCGATAAATTCTTCAAATTGAGTCGGACTGATAAATGGCCCGGCATTGAAACAATAGTCACAGCACAGGATAAATCCATCCGCACCGGCTTCCAGCATTTCATGGCAGCGCACGTAACTTTCCGCCACGTTTTTACGGGCGACTTCGTGCATATATTCCGGACGGTCGATCAGGTCGAAGCAGAACTGCTCCATATTATTGAACGGAATCATAAAGGTCGGGTCGTTGTGGCACATTACCATGAATTCGTCGCCGGAGATTTCGCGGATTTCTTTGATCGTATCGCGCACACCGGTTTGGGCGGCGCTTTCATGCTTTCCCATGGTGCGGTTGATGAAAATGATGGAATGATCGAAACGCCGGGCGACGTCAACATACAGGCGGGCGTTATATTTCACTTTATCGGTGTAACTCATGCCGGTAACGTCCGGATCGACCGGTCCGCCGATCCAGGTGCGCCCCTGAAAATCGCGTTCGGTCTCGTCGAAAACTAACTCGAAAGTCGGGACAAAATCCGGCGTGCCGCCATTCAGGACAATTTTCACTCTTTTGCGATGATTCATAGATTTTTCCATAATTGAAAAGGGATTAGATGATTATTGACAGTATTTCTTCAAAATTATTACAATAATGTGAACATAACGAACGGGTGCCACTTTCGGCGATATTGCCATCGGACATGCCGATTGGACTGAATCCCGCCAGCCGAATGGCCGCAATTCCGGCACCGCTGTCCTCGATACCGATGACGTGATGGCGATTCGAGAATGGAATGCCCAGTCCGACCCGGGCGATTTCGGCGTAAAGCCAGGGATGCGGTTTGGGTGAAAGTTCGCCCAGTGTACCGGGCGCACCTTCCTGCATCGGATACCCGGCGGTGATGATCGCATCATAAAATTCGGCCGGATCGCCCATATTCAATGTGCAAAAAGCCGACAGAATTTCCGGGTAGGCTTTTTCATAAAGGCCGGAAGTCACCAGCCCGATTTTTATGCGACGATTCTTCAGAGTCAGCAGGAAATCCTTTAGTCCGGATCGGGGAATAAAGGCATTCCGACGACCGTTACCTTCCAAAATAGTTTTCATCTCACGCCGCGTATATTCGAAATACCAGACCCGGGCCTGCTCAACGGTTTTCTCCGGACAATATTTGCAGATGCAATACTGGAGATGTTCCGAGACGCTGTGTCCGGAAACAAAAGGAATGTCAGCGTCGGTTAGTTCGAATTTCGGATTGCCTATCAGGCTGGCGATGCTGAGCTGAATGATCCAGATCCAGAATTCTTCACTGTGAACGCTGGTGCCGTCCAGGTCCATCAACACGGCGGTGAGAGGTTTTTCCATTTTTACAGGATGAACCGGATAATAGGCCGGGTATCCCAGGGCTGACCCAACAAACGCCAGCGTATGATCGTCAAACGCCACGAATTCGACTTTGCCGTCACCGGTGGCAATGATGTCGCGCACGCCGTTTCTGCCGACGGAAAAACGTTTATCGGACGTGCTGTTGAGTAAACGTAGTCCGGTCTCGGTTGGCAGGTTGCCTAAACCCGGCAGGCTGATGATATTTTTTATGCAATTGTTCATAGATTTGGTCATTTATCAAATATCTCTTCCGGTTCTATTCCAGGGTCAACCGGATTAAATGAGGATAATATTCTTCGAATTCAATGTAGGTCAGGAAAATCGTTTTACCGTTGTCCAGGGCCAGCTCGGGGTGTTCCTTCCCGGCGTAGATCAGACGTGGATAAGGTAACTTTTTCCCATTGGTGATCCGGGCTTGCCACAGGTCGATTTCCGGGCTCCAGGGGCCCCACAGATTAGGTGCGATGCGGCCGACGATTCGATCGGATGTGCGCCAGGAATGAACCGCCAGATAGGCCTGTAAGTGCCGGTTATAGGAAATGGAGACTTCGCTGGGTGCGTCGGTAAACAGTACGCCGGCCTCCGCGATATTCGGACCCCATTCCGGTTTAGAAGAAACCAAATATTCGTAAGCATCCAATCGTTCGATCTGGTCGAAATCGACCCGCGCCAGGTAGGTTTTCTGGATTTGATCGGCGCCCTGGCTCGTGCCGTAGAGATAGATTTTACGTTCGGAATAATTCGGTAAAATCGCCGAACCGAAATGCGGTTCGAATTTCTTCCAGAGAATATCACTGCCGTTATGAAAAATGCGTTTGAATTCCCAGGTTTGGTCGCTGCCGACGGCCAGCCCGGAGCCGATCACATCGAAATTGACCGGATAGGCTTCGCCTTTACCATTGATGGCAACGATTTCTTTCTGGGGAATCATTTTAACTTTAACGAAGGAAAGATAGAGTTTACCGTCGATCTTGACCCCGTGCTGACACCAGACCCGGATTTTGTTCGGATCCTCGTCTGCCAGTAATGGCAGGAGTGTTTGAAGAGTGCCGTCCGGATTCAGGATATAGTTGAAATCCTGCAAACCGTCGCTGGCATCCTGGTCGGGCAGAATCAATCCGGTATTGTTGAGCATTTTATCGACGGTACCCTTGCCGGACATATCATCGCCTCCGACCGCAATGCCGCTGATATACCAGAGACTGGAACCCGGTTCCCGGTTTCCGATCAGGGTGTCGCCAAAAAACCATAAAGATTTCTGATTTCCGAGAGGAATTGAGAAGGCGCCGTCCTGGCCGATCATGCGGTGCGGATTATCGACGAACTGTAATCCCAGGTCGGCGGCGCTTTTAATTTTCAAACTTTTCATGAGTTGTCTTACTTTTCAGATTGATCGGGAGCAGGGACATTTTTCAACTTAAGGGGCAGAAACAAGGCCTCCCGCCCCTTAAGTGTATCACGCCCTAAAAATTCAAATTACTTGGTTAAAACCATCTTGCGTGTCATACTCTGATTACCGGCAATTACTTTATAAAAGTAGATGCCACTCGACAGATTCGAAGCGTCGAAGTTAATGTTATAACGTCCGGCGTCTTTCGTTTCGTTTACCAGGGTGCTGACCGGGTGGCCGAAAAGGTCAAATACCGTCAGGTTGACTGCGCTGCGGGCGGCAATCTCGAACTCGATACGGGTGGTCGGGTTGAAAGGATTCGGGTAATTCTGCGAAAGGTTGAATTTCCTGACAACCGAAGCCTCTTCCCTGGTCGCGCTTCCGCCGGTGACCGTAATGGTATTACCCAGGCTGTCGCACCAGTAATCGGTGTTAGTGAAATCGAACGAGCCTTCACTGAAGAAATAACCCAGATCGTAAGAGCCGTTCGTATTACCGACGGTCAGGTCAATAGCAACATCAATGTAGGATGTGGTTGACCAGGTAAATCCGGAATCTGATTCACAAGCAACCCATTGCATTTGTTCACCACTCGGATACAGAACCTCCATTGAGTCAATCCAGCCATAATCGACGGCACTCGGATATTTGTCGGCTTGATCCGATGGCAAGAGATGAGTCGTACCATCACCGAAGTCACCACTGTAAGTCACTTCGGTTACGGTCCAGTCATTCGGGAGCATCATGCCCAGGATGCCCCATTTCTTATTGGCATCCGATCCACTGGTCGAAATCGTTAGATTAATTGTGATCGATGACCCAGCCGTGGCCGTTGCAGGTTGGTTGATCTCTTCAAATTTACAACTGTTGAGTGTCAGCATTCCGACAGTCAGAATCGCTAACACGACCATCTTGGTAACATTCGTCTTCATAAAACCTCCTTTGGTTTGGTTATTGTGGTTGATCTTGCAATCATTTTATTCTGCATCGATAATGATTATTGGTAATAATTCGTTCGGCCCGATTTTACAGGAAAATGTACCTTCCCGATTATCCAATGGTTTGAGATGTTGTCCAAGAATGTTGGACCTGAAGATATTCTTACCTTTGAATAAATCGGACGCAACGTCGACCGTGACGGCTTTTTGCGGATCGACGTTGAGCAAATTCAGGATCAGTTCGCCTTTTCGGTAGTTGCTTCGCATCGAAATTAAAATAACTTCCGGCCGGTTGATCGCCAGATACCCGTTTTGCGGTTCATAGCGTTTCAACGGCGCCCGCATGGCAATCGCCGGTGTAGCAACTTCCCAGCCGAATCTGGCCGTAAAGCCGGGATCGAATTGACCGTTTTGAGCCGTCAATGTAAAACGCGTTTTCAGGTGACCCTCGGTGATCTGGTTACGATTCCAGTTTTGCGGGAAATTGTTGATAAAGTTGGAATACAACACCGGTCTGTTATCCGGATCGGTCTTTTTCAACGCAATCACACGGCTATCGAGCGTGGCCCAGGTGACGGTCGTTTGCTGATCGGAAAAGGCGACTGTCCGGCGAATTGAAAAATCGGTGTTCGATTTCCCGGGCATGCAATCCTTCTCCGGATTCAGGAAACCGCCGATGTTTTCGATCATTGTCGTCGGTTGTTGAAGTATAAACGGAAAAGCCAAATTATATTCCTCGATGACATCTGTCGTTCCGAGGCGGTTGACGTCAACCGAAAATTCAATATCGATCCGATCCAAATCGCTCCAAAAAATGTATCTGACATTTTCCAGCAGAAAATCCGGCTGTTGGATTTCTAAAATCAGTCGCACCGGTCGTTCATCCCGGATGGTGATCTGCGAGGTCTCTGCCTTCACGAATTTATTTTCCTTACCGACGTTTCTCTGGCAGAGCAATCGGTTGAATTTTTCGTCGGCAATGACTCGTCCGGTTTTTTTATCGGTTATGGTCTGAATCTGGCCATTGGCCGGATTGAAACCCAGGCGATAGAATTTATTTTCGATTGAGTTTGATGCCATTATTAAATCCGGTGAATCGCTCTGCGGTTTTCCGGTTACGAACTCATATTT
>JAZDEI010000187.1:0-4798 GCA_043808945.1 Fidelibacterota bacterium
GAATCCGGTTCGGACGCCTGGAAACAATATATGCGGCGTCAGACGAATACGATCAACTGGGGTCAAGATTTGCCATTGGCACAGGGCATCAAATTCGATATTGACTGATCTGGATCTTTTCCGGCAATCTGAAGACCGGAAAAATGGTAGTTGATTTGAATGGAAACCGGACAGGGGTAAACCTGAAATGCTAAATGTCTGAAGACATGGATTCTGGAATCTTATATCTCATCGCTACGCCGATTGGCAACCTGGAGGACATTTCCCTGCGGGCAATCAATATTCTTAAAAAGGTTGAAATAATTGCGGCAGAAGACACCCGCCACGCCCTGATTCTTTTAAATCGCTACGAGATCAGAAAAACGCTGGTCAGTTATTATGAAGAAAATGAGATCCGACGCAGTCAGGAATTGATTGGAAAACTTCTGGCAGGGCAGAGCGTCGCATTGATCACCGACGCCGGAACACCACTGCTTAGCGATCCGGGTTACCAGATTGTCCGAAAAGCGATTGAGAATGACGTTCAGGTTGTGCCCATCCCGGGCGCTTCGGCGATTCTGACGGCGCTGACCGGCTCCGGCCTGCCAACTGATCGCTTCACTTTTGAAGGTTTTTTACCACGTAAGAAAGGCCGGACGACCCGCTTAAAAGAATTGGCAATTGAGTCACGCACGATGGTCTTTTTCGAAAGTCCGCACCGTGTCGTCAAAACTCTGAGTGATTTTCTGGAATACTTCGGGGACCGGCCGGCCGTCAGCGCCCGCGAAATGACCAAGATTTACGAAGAATTCCGCCGCGACCCGCTGAGCCGGTTGATTGAATACTTCACAGATCATCAGCCGAAAGGCGAGTTCGTGATCGTAGTTCAGGGTAATGAACAAAAACGAGATCGTAAGAGTCGTTATAAAGCAGAAACTGAATGAAATGAGCGACACTAAATCACCAATTTCAGTCGGTCAGAATGCAAGTTCGCAGAAATCCAGAGTCGCGTTAGTGCGCTGTGAAAGTTACGAACCATCTGAAATCTCCGCTGCGGTTCGGCGGGGCATCGCATTGCTTGGAGGAATCGGACAATTCGCCCGTTCTTCTGAAAATATACTGTTGAAGCCGAATCTTCTCAGCGCCCATAAACCATCGGAAAACGTCACGACTCACCCGGAAATCGTCAAGGCCGTGGCCGAAGTACTGATCGGGAATAATGTCACTGTAACGATTGGCGACTCGACACCGCGCGGCCGGTTGGCGACGGTATATCGTACCACGGGAATACAAAAGGTTGCGGAAGACCTGGGTTTAACGCTGGCTGATTTCGAAAATGGCCGGCAGGTTTCATTTCCGGCCGGCATCCGCAATAAACAATTCACCATTGCCGAGGGTGTACTGAAGGCCGATGGCCTGTTCAGTCTGCCGAAATTGAAGACGCATCACCTGACGCGATTTACGGCGACAATTAAAAACCAGTACGGTTGTATTCCCGGTATTTTGAAACCGGCTTTGCACGTGGCCTTACCGGGAGTTGATGATTTTTCCAAAATGCTGGTTGACCTGAACCTGCTTTTGCGGCCGCGGCTTTGCATTATGGATGCAATAGAGGCTATGGACGGTAACGGTCCCAGCAGTGGTACGACGTACCATTTGAATCTTCTGGCATTTTCCGCCGATCCGGTGGCGCTGGATTCTGTCGCCTGCCGGATAATCGACATTAAACCGGAGATGGTCAGAACCAATTACTGGGGCGCCCAATTCGGGCTTGGTAAAATGGGTGAGGCGGAGATTGAAATACTCGGGGAAGATATATCCAAATTCCATGCGCCGGACTTTAAGATCGAACGTCAGCCGGAGATGCGTTTTAACGAGGCCTGGCGCTACCGCAGACTGAAGAATTACATCACGCATCGGCCCGTTATTGACCCGGATAAGTGCAAAATGTGCGGCGAGTGCGTCGATCAATGTCCGCAGATACCCAAAGCATTATCCTGGAGAAAACCACAGGCCGGGCGGCCGCCCGTCTTCGATTATTTGGTGTGCATCCGTTGCTTTTGCTGCCAGGAAGTATGCCCGCATAAAGCCATCGATATAAAAGTACCGGTTCTGCGTCGGATTATAGATAAGTGTTACAAAATTATGTACGGAGATTGATAAATGACCTGGTTTTATTTTTGTATTGCGGTTTTTCTTTTCGTATCCGGGATAGTCATTCTGGTAAAGCCGGATTTTTTGAAAATCATTATGCAATTTATTCTCGATAAGGATATTTTTTATTTGCCGGGCGTTATTGAGATCGCGATCAGTTTAGGTACACTTTATTATCGCGACCAGACCAAGATGACCTGGTTTGTTTATATCGTTGGCCTGGCACTCTTTATTGACGGGATATTTTATTTGCTGGCCTCCAAACGAATTCGTGAAATGTATACGTGGTTTATCGGCATCGCAGAGCCGAAAGTCCGTTCTTATGGATTGTTCACACTTTTACTTGCGGTCGGTTATGGCCTGGCGGCGATTGCCTGAAATGAGACAAGACCTTTCACTTAAGAACAGTCTGCACATATCCAAGAAGTATTGGTTATTTATTCTCGGAACGGTACTTATTATTATGTCGTTCGGTTATCATAAATGGCATATTAAGTTGGGCCCGACGACTGACAACGGTAAATGGTATATCGTGCACAAGTACGAGTTGCGCAAAGGTGCCCATCATACTAACCATGCCCGGATTTTCGGCAAATTTGTCCGGGGATATAATTATTATATCCTGAAAGGTATCGACCGGGTACAGGCGACAGCTCCGGAAGGTGGCGGTTATTTTACCGGCATGACTGCCCGCCCGACCGAATCGCCAATCGGTTACGAGTTGGAAATCTTCGGCAAATCATTACTCGATCCGCCGCGTACGACCAGTTACTGCAGTGGGGCAAGCTATGGAGCGTTCATCGAAGGTCTGAATCGGATTTATCACTGTGGGATCGATAGTCTGGACTTCGACCATTATGAGACATTACGCATGCAGGAGATCAACGGTGGGCGTCGGAATGATGGCATTAAGTTCTGGGGGCACTGGAACGCTGATGGTTTCGGAAATCACTTCGCATTGGTGCAGTATTCCGGGATGGGCACGGAAATTCAACCGAACAATGCCCGGCCGGGTGATTTTGTTAATATTTCCTGGAAAAAGGGCGGTGGCCATTCGGTGGTTTTCTTGGGCTGGCGCAAGGATAGAGCCGGGAAAAAGTACATTGTTTATTGGTCGAGTCAGAAAGGTACGGAAGGCTACGGCGACCAGGTCGTTTCGCTCGAAAGAATAGAAAATATTAAAGTCGTACGTCTGACGCATCCTGAGAACTTATTCCATTCTAATATCGAGGCGCGCGTCAGTACTAAAATTGCGGGTGACGTAATCAATTTTTGAACAGGTGAATATATGAAATTAAGAACTTTATTTTTTACCGGTCTATCGATAATGATCGCAAGTGCGGCTTTTACCCAAACAGTGCCGCGTGATCTGGCCCAAAGATATTTGAAAACCGGGTCATTGCTATATTTTCCGCTGAAGAATGCGCCGTTTCCGCATCCGGCCCGGGATAACGGTTATACTTACAATGGTCAGTTTTTCCCGAAAGCCAGGCATTATGACAACAATACGGTGGCCGTCTTTTTTCCTACGCAGCTGGCCCTGGGCGAAACCGTCGATTTCGTCGTCTATTTTCATGGTTGGTGGAACAATCTGGATAGTGTACTGCGAACCTTTAAAATTGTCGATCAGTTCATCGAAACTAAAAAGAATGCGGTTTTGGTGATACCGCAGGGACCGAGGAATGCCCCGGATTCCTTTGGCGGTCAACTCGAAGAGCAGGATGGATTTAAAAAGATGCTCGATGAAATCGCCGACATTTTGTTCCATATCAGTTTAACTGAGACACGCCAGGTCGGGAATATCATCCTGGCCGGACACAGCGGCGCCTATCGCGTGATGTCATTTATTTTATTGCGGGGCGGATACACTGACCGAATTAAAGAGGTTTACCTTTTTGATGCGCTCTATGGTCAGACGGAGAAATATGCTTACTGGCTGGATCACTCAAAAGGCAAACTAATCGATATCTACACGCCGGAAGGCGGAACGAAATACGAGTCCGAAAATCTGATGGCTGATCTGACCGCCTGGAAGATTCCATTCCTTTCCGTCGGTGAAACAGCGCTGACATCCGAACAGTTACGCGACAACCGGATTATCTTTATCTCATCGCAACAGGAACATAATGCCGTCGTCTCTCAGACGGAAAATTTCAGACGTTTTCTTGAAGCCAGTTCCCTGAAAATCAATCCTAATCTGAAGTAACGGCTTTAGAAGACGGAAGAAAAGATTTTTTAGACAAGATTGACAAGATTTATTGGATTGTTTTAACATTCCTGATTTTCTTTAATCTCGTCTCGACGCTCTGCGTCGAGATGGTTTTTCTCTGTTTTCGTCTCTTTCGCGTATTTCATGGGTAAATCCGCGTCAATCCCTGCCCGATAGTAAGGCAGGTGCGGCAATATATTTTAATACATTCCTTACGCCCTGACGAGAGATGCCGAAAACCGGGAACTTAACCGATCCGAAATACTTGAATCTAAAAGATTGATACAAACCTAACGCAATTGCATATCAGTAATCATCAACGTAAATTTCGGCAAATTTGAATCTATGATAATTAACAGACGATCTACCAATAAAATAATTGTAATTCTATTCTTCGTTTTGGTTGGCCTGAACGGCCTGGCAGGAGCGGCCGAACTCACGATTTTACAGGAAACC
>JAZDEI010000188.1:0-5337 GCA_043808945.1 Fidelibacterota bacterium
GAACTCCGCGGTTCATGAATTATTCAATTGAAATCATTCCCCTATGAAAATTCCCGGCTATTTACTGTACTGTCTTCTAATGTTGACACAGTATTCCTTTGCGGCTGAAACGCCAGGTATTTACCATATTCCCCCAAAAACATTGACACAAAACAGTTCCGCTGAGATTTCATGCGTGGTTTCGGTCGGCGACTGCCACCTGAAATCAGTTAAAATCTTCCTGCGTAGCGCTCCTTCGGCATTATATAAAGAATTTGCGATGCAATATCATCAAGGCCTCTGGAAATTGCCATTGATCCCGGAAATGTTATCAGGCGACAGTCTTTACTATTTCATCACGGCTGAATTCGACGATTTCGCAGCCGTCGCGTTCCCCCCTGAGAAACCGGCTGAAGCCCCTGTTAAGGTCAAACTCGTCCGACCTAAAACTAAACTGAAGTAACGCCGCTCGTCCCAGAAATCATTTGAGAATGACCGTCAGACGGAGTATATTCTTTGCAGATATGCGCAAAAATAACTATTTCGGAAAAAGCCTCTTTACTCTGCTGATCTTTTGCGTTCTGCTGGGCGCGGCGCCTAAAGAAATCTGGATACTGGAAATCGATGGCGTGATCAATCCGGTCGCGGCCTCTTATGTGCGTACAAACCTGCGAAAAGCCCAGGTGGAGAAGGCCGAATGCCTGATAATCCAGATGGACACACCCGGCGGATTGATGACTTCCATGCGCGATATTATCAAGAACATCCTCAATTCTAAAATTCCGGTTGTGGTTTATGTCAGCCCGCGCGGCGCGCAATGCGCCTCGGCTGGTGTTTTTATAGCCGTTTCATCACATTTTGTGGCCATGTCGCCCGGAACAAATATCGGCGCGGCGCATCCGGTTAACCTGGGTGGCGGCGGTTTCGGCGGCCAACCCGACTCAGCCGGTTCCAAAACAATGATCGAAAAAGCTACCAATGACGCCGTGGCCTATATCCGTGGTCTGGCCCGCGAGCGCGGTCGTAATGAAAAATGGGTGGAAAAGGC
Organism: Fidelibacterota bacterium; assembly: GCA_043808945.1. Taxonomy (GTDB): domain Bacteria; phylum Fidelibacterota; class UBA2242; order UBA2242; family UBA2242; genus JAGNGI01. The sequence continues at coordinate 1,028 of JAZDEI010000188.1, forward strand.
TGTACGCCAGAGCGTCTCGATCACCGAGACCGAAGCTGTCAGGTACAAGGTTGTGGATGTTGTCGCCAACGATCTGGACGATCTGCTAAAAATTCTCGATGGCAAAACCTTCAAATTGCCTAATGGCGAAAAAACGCTCGATACGCAGAATGCTACGATCAGATATCGTCCAATTGGTGTTCACCGGCGCATTCTGGACATTATCAGCGATCCGTCTGTAGCATACATCCTGATGATGCTGGGCTTCTACGGACTCTACTTCGAATTTTCCAACCCGGGCGCGATCTTTCCCGGCGTCCTGGGTTCTATTTTCCTGATCCTGGCGTTCTTCGCCTTTCAGGTTCTGCCGATCAATTACGCCGGACTGGCGCTGATCGTAGTCGGCATTGTGCTCTTTATTCTGGAGGTAAAAATCATCAGCTTCGGGCTGTTAACCATAGGAGGGATTGTCACCATGACACTTGGCTCCCTAATGCTAATCGACATTAACCAGGCACCCGAGATATTGCGGGCCGTCTCGCTGAAGGTCATCCTGCCGATCGTACTTTTCACGGCCGCCTTCATCATCTTATCACTGACCCTGGCGCTCAAAGCCTATCGCCGTAAACCGACTACCGGTGTAGAGGGCATGATCGGTGAAACCGGCCGCGCCATTACCGATATTGAAAAATCCGGCACGGTGCAGGTACACGGCGAATACTGGCAGGCCCGGTCTGATACACCGATCGCCAAAGGCACTGAAATAGCCGTTCTGGCCGTCGACCGGATGACTCTGCATGTTACTCAGAAATAATCCATAAACAATGTAAAGAGGAGAGTATTATGAATGTTCCGATTTTAACCATTGTAGTTCTCGTGGTTTTCCTGGTTTCCAGTTCCATCCGCGTCCTGCGGGAATACGAGCGCGGTGTGATCTTCCGTTTAGGACGATTGATCGCCGCCAAAGGACCTGGAATATTTTTCCTGATCCCGGTAATTGACCGCATGGTCAAGGTCAGCCTGCGCACCGTCGTCATGGACGTTCCGCCGCAAGACATTATCACCAAAGACAACGTTTCGGTCAAGGTCAACGCCGTGGTCTATTTCCGCGTCGTCGATCCTTCCCGGGCTATCGTGGAAGTCGAGGATTTCCTGTATGCCACCTCGCAATTGTCACAAACGACTCTGCGTAGTATTCTCGGTCAGGCCGAGCTGGACGATCTGCTCTCCAGCCGCGAAAAGATGAATACGGAGTTGCAGACGATCCTCGACACGCATACCGATCCGTGGGGCATTAAAGTCTCGCAGGTCGAGATCAAGCATGTCGATCTGCCGACGGAAATGCAGAGAGCCATGGCCAAACAGGCCGAAGCCGAACGCGAACGCCGTGCTAAAGTCATCAACGCCGAAGGCGAATTCCAGGCCTCGGCGCGCTTACTGGAAGCCGGCAATATTCTGAATCAGCAGCCTGTCACGATTCAACTGCGTTTCCTTCAGACCTTGCGCGAGATCGCCACGGAAAACAATTCGACCATTATCTTCCCGGTGCCGATCGACCTGTTTACGCCGTTCATCAAACTGCTGGAAGACAAGGCCATTAAGCAGTAAATCAAATCCTACCATCTATTAGAATGAAAACCTCCCGGGATCGATTTTCCGGGAGGTTTTTAAGTTTTAATACTCTCTACTGCAATCGCGCTAAAGCATCCGGCATCAACCGAAACTAAAACAATTAATGCCTTAGTTTCCTTTTGCTTTTCTCTGCGCCACCGGCAAATATTGTCTGACTCCGGCATGTCCGGGATCCAGTTCGAGGCATTTTTGCCAAGCCGTGACTACGTCACTCCATTTGCCCAGAACCCAATAGGCTGACCCGAGATTATAGTAATAATCGGCCTCACCTGGCTTCAGTTTGATTGCCTGCTGATAATCGATGATCGCTGATGAGTACTGCTTGACTTTTTGATGACAAAACCCGCGCGCCATATAATGAGCAGCATTATCGGGATCAAGCCGGATGATCCGGGTGTAATCATGAATTGCCGATTGATAGCGGTAGCGGCTTTCATTTAATTTGGCCCGAAACAGCAAATTGTTCAGATCCGGATTAAGCTCGATGGCTTTCCCGTAGTCGGTCAGAGCCTCTTTGTATTTATGCATTAGCTCATAACAATGACCACGACTGATATAGGCAACATCAAGCCCCGGATTCATTTCAATCGATTTGGTATAATCGGCAATGGCTTCATTCCAGTGCTGTAGTTGTTCATAACAGGCGGCTCGTCTGGCATAAGCCTCCCCGACGGCCGGATTCAATTCGATAGTTTTGGAATAATCGGCCACAGCGGCCGGGTACTGCTTCATTTCGAAATTGACATTCGCGCGACCGAGATAAGCCGCCGTGAAATCTGGTTTGAGATCGATGGCATTGGAGAAACATTCCAGCTGGCGCGGCAGGTCGTTGGTAGCGGTTCCCCGGGCAAACCAGACCGCGGCCGTTTCCACGGGTTGTGCCTCTTTCGGCCCAATCGCCCTTCTCGGTATTAACGAACAACCCGAGATAAATATTACCACCGGAACAAACCAATTCTTTCCAACCGACAATATTAACTTTCGCACAATCGGCATTTTTTTATTTTGGGAATCCCATTTTTTCGGCAAAAATATCCTGAAAATCATTGTCCTGCACCAGCGGAATATGGACGGTTTGTTTCAATATTTTCTGATAATCTGCCGCATCGTTCAGGCTGAGTTTAGCGCCATGCAGGGCTGTGTTTCCGGCCTGTTCGATAAGATCGACATTAAGATCCAGCAATCCGATCCGCCGGGCACTGAATACATTGATGTAATTACCGAAAGCGCCCGCCAGATAGATCTTATTCAGACCGGACGGCTTTATGTCAACTTGCTTCAACAATATTTGAATTCCGGCCGCGATCGCGCCCTTAGCCAATTGCAGTTCACGTACATCGGGTTGCGTGATCACAACTGGCAACGACACCGCAATCTCCCGGTTGGGGAGCGTAATTTTTCCGGATGGATCGATCCACCCGAGCTCGAGACCGGCTGAGATGGCGTCCACCAAACCGCTTCCGCAGATTCCGTGCGCCTGAACATGCCCGATGACTTCGGCTTGCAAGCAACCATCAGCCGGGCTGACTTTCCAGATCGCGCCGGTCGTGGCCCGCATACCCATCGCAATCTGAGCGCCTTCGAAGGCCGGACCGGCGGCGGTCGAAGCGCAAATGATTTTATCGCGATTGCCAATCACGACCTCGCCGTTTGTGCCAAGGTCGATTAGCGCAACCATTTCCGGACTGCGGTGCATTCCAACCGCCAGAATCCCGGCCAGAATATCACTGCCGACGAAACCGCCGACACACGGCAGGAATTTCACCGGTGGGTTTCCGGGCAAACGCCAACCGATTTCCGATGCCGTCCAGCTTAATTCCGCTCCATTCTTTATTTCAAACGGATACCCGGAAAGTGGTTCGACCGAAATGCCGCCGAATAAATGGTGCATAGCAGAATTGCCAACGATATTGACCTGCCGGAGCGACCGGTCGGGGCATTTACAATTTTCAATCAGACTCGCGATCATCCGGCCGATTTGATCCCGAATCAGGTTTTGCAGGATATGACTGCCATTTACTGTTAACCCGAATTGGACGCGGCTCATTATGTCGGCGCCATGCCGCGCCTGCGGATTAAGCGCTGTTTCCACACCCAGTACCGCGCCGGTTTTCAAATCAAGAAGTTGCGCCACCAGCGTAGTTGTTCCGAGATCGACCGCGACTGCCAGACCGTTTTGTTGCGAAGATTTAATCGCGGCAGCATCGCTCAGCACCGGAGTTTCCATCTGGGCCAACTCGATTGAAACCGGTTGCGTGACCCGGCATTGACAGGCCAGACGCCAACCGGAAGCGATCTCAGCCGGCGTCAACGCTTTTTTCTGCTGATCGTTGACTGCCAGGTCGCCTTGCAGAATTCTTATGCGGCATTTACGACAGGTTCCGCGCCCGCCGCAGGGAAATTCCACTCCGTATTCAAAAAGAACATCGGCCAGTTTTTCACCAGGGAGAACACTGACCTCTTTCCCGAGCGGTTCAAGGTAAATATTTATTTTTTCCAAATCGTTCATTTTAATAATCACAGATTGCCGATAAGTAATTAAATTTCTGGCAGATTTCAAACAAAAAGGATTGGCATGCGAGGATTTATTCAGGTATATACCGGCGATGGCAAGGGCAAAACGACCGCCGCGTTGGGTTTGGCTCTGCGCGCGGCCGGCGCCGGGCTAAAGGTGTTCATCGGGCAGTTTGCGAAAGGCG
>JAZDEI010000189.1:0-10885 GCA_043808945.1 Fidelibacterota bacterium
TACCGACCGGCCAGCCCGCCGCGCTGGAAAGAACTTTACTGATCGGCATCGTCAATACCAATCAACCCCGCCACGTCGCCGAAGAACATCTCGCGGAACTGGAATTGCTGATCGGGACACTTGGCTACGAAACGACCGACAAAATGATCGTCACTCAAAAGGCCATCGATCCGGCCAGTTTCATCGGTAAAGGCAAAGTTGCCGAAATTCACGCGCTCCTGCAGGCGCAGGAGATTGACGAGATCGTGTTCGACGAGGATCTGTCGCCGACACAGATGCGCAACCTGCAGGAATTGCTGGAAGTCGAAGTGCGCGACCGGACGGGAGTTATTCTGGAAATTTTCGCCAATCATGCCCGTAGCAACGAAGCCCGCACCCAGATCGAACTGGCGACCCTGGAATATCTCCTGCCGCGTCTGACCCGGCGCTGGTCACATCTCGAGCGCCAGATCGGCGGTATTGGCGTGCGCGCCGGTTCCGGCGAAACCCAGATCGAAACCGACCGCCGCCTGATCAAAACCCGTATCTCCAAACTGCGGCACGAATTGACTGTCATCGATCGCCAGCATACCATCCAGAGCAAGCGTCGCGCGGACTGTTTCAAAATCGCGCTGGCCGGTTACACCAACGCCGGTAAATCGACCATTCTGAATTTGTTCACCGGGGCGGATGTCCTGGTCGAAGACAAACTTTTTGCCACGCTGGACACGACCGTACGCCAGTTCAATCTCAACGGCTACCAGAGCATCCTGCTGAGCGACACGATCGGCTTTATCCGCAAACTGCCGCCCAATTTAGTAGCTTCCTTCCGCAGTACCTTGCGCGAAATTACGGACGCCGACCTGATTATTAAGGTAGCCGACATCAGCTCACCCCAATGCCTTCAGCAATTACTGACGGTCGATGAAGTTCTAAACGAATTAGGCGTCGGTACCCGGCCATCGTTAGTTTTATTCAACAAAGTCGATCAAATGGACGAACAGGTTTTCAAGATCGCCCAAAAATCCTATCCTGAGGCGGTCTTCATCTCGGCACTGCGACAATTGCGGATCGCGGATTTGAAGCAGGCTTTGGTCAAAGCCATTTCGCGCGAAGGCCGACAATTGCGCATTACCGTTCCCTTGCAGGCGGTGGCCGACTGTGCCCTGATCCGCGATCATACGACGGTGCACCGCGAAATTTATCAGGACGATACGGTTGTTTTCGAACTGTTTTGCTACAACAATGTCTGGAACTGGCTGGCCCGGCAATTGAGCGTTCAGGCCAACGTCGCGGAATTGAAATAACCGGCGTTTTAGACACGCCGGGACTTGACAAATCGCTTCAGGCTGTTTACTTTTATCAAAAAGGAAAAAGCAATGCAGACGAAAGATAACTCAATACGAACTCCTCTGGTAGCCGGCACATTTTACCCGGGGACGCCGAAAGTATTGCGCAAAACGGTTGACGAGCTGCTGGATTCAGCCCGGGACATAAAAATAGATTTTCAGCGATTGTACGGTTTGATCGCGCCGCATGCCGGATATATGGCTTCCGGCCCGATAGCTGCCACCGGCTACAAATTTCTGCGGCAATTTAAATATCGGGACGTGATCGTGCTGGCCCCGAGTCACCGCGAGTATTTCGTCGGCGCTTCGATCTACCCGGGCATCGCCTGGGAAACTCCACTCGGCCGCATTCCGATCTCGGAAACGCTCGGCGCGGAATTGACCGCCAGCAGCAAATTCATCCGCCATTCTGCCGAAGGACACCGCGGCAGTGAAAACGGTCTGGAAGTACATCTGCCATTCCTGCAGGCGATCTACCCGGAAGGCTTTAACCTGGTACCAGTCGCGATCGGCTATGGCTCGCTGGAAGTTATCCACGAACTGGCGGCCCGGCTGGCCGAACTACGTCGTCAACATGATTTTATCGTAATCGCCAGTTCGGATTTATCGCATTATCATCCTTACCAGGTCGCCGTCCGTATGGACACCGCTTTTGTTAAATTGCTGGAGAATTACGATCTGGATGCGCTGGAAGCCGGTTTTCATAAGGAGAATCTCGAAGCCTGCGGTTTCGGTCCGATCCTGACTCTCTTGAATTACGCCCGCCAATCCGGCACGGCGCAATGCCAATCGCTCGATTACCGCAATTCCGGTGACACCTGCGGTATGCGGGCGGAAGTTGTCGGTTACGTTTCAGCGGTCGTTTATGAATGAAGATCGGCCGGGACGCAGTTTCAGTCTGTTCGGCGCCAGCCGGGTCGGCATTTCACTTGCCTACCATTTACAGAGAATTGGATTCCGGCCGGAATTCGTCTGGAACCGGAATCCGGAGCGACTGGTGCTGGCCCGGCAGTTCGTGCCTTTCCTGAATTTTACCAATGAACTGGACGCTCATCATATTAAAACGGACTGGATCATTATCGCCGTCAGTGACGATGCGATTGCGGAAATAGCCGGGAAACTGGCGACCTGCGGCCGCGATTTCGACGGAGTCAATATCTGCCACACTTCCGGATTTCTGACTTCTGAGGCTCTTACCGACCTCGAACACAAAGGCGCCGTCACCGGTTCCCTGCATCCGGTCGTCAGCGTCCCGGACATTAAAGCGGGCCTGGCTGTACTGGAACATTGCGTCTACACCTGCGAGGGAGCCTTAAAAAACAACCTGGCGCAGTTAGTGCGGGAAATCGGCGGTCAACCGTACCTGCTCGACCGTCGGCAGAAACAGATCGTCCACCTGTCCGCTGTATTCCTGAATAATCATGTTTCAGCCCTGATCAACACCATTAAAACATTATGCGCTGAGAATGGCCTTCCGCCCGGGCAAGCCCGCGCGATTCTACAACCGGTTTCACAACAGGCCATAACAAATGGTTGGGATGACAGCGTCCTGACCGGGCCGCTGATGCGTGGCGATTTTAAAACGATCGAACAGCACCTGGATCTGCTCGGCGATTACCCAGAATTAAAAACGCTCTACCAGAATTTTATAGATTTGGCGCTGAAAGTCAAATTGCAGACGCCGCACTGATGCGGTTTTATTTGAAATAATCCGTGAGGTTCAATGTAATGAAAAGATGGTACCTGATTCCGATTCTGCTGACCTGGGTCGTCCTGATGAACGCCCAGGAAACGAAACTTTTCTGGGATGGCGACGACTGGACAGCCATTGATAAAGTCACCGCGCAATACCCGGAGTACAATTTCCGCATTAAAAACGCTTACCTGAGTGGATTATTCGACGGTAAACTCTTTTATCAACTGCGCACCCGGGCACTTCGCCCGGCATTGGCCGATACGATTTTCAAAGATTTACTGGAACCGGCTGGCAGTCAGCGTCTGATTCAGGGACTTGACCAGTTTTACCGCGATCCGGCCCGGCGTTACCTGCCCCTGCCTCTGGCTGTCATCGCAACGATCATGATGCAAAATGATTACCCGCAAACCGAAACCGATCAATATATTTTAGCCGGAAAAAGGTGGATTAACGAATTGCTCTATCGCCTGCCGTCGCGTTAGCGGGTCAATCTTTAGGGACCAGTTCGCCGCAGGCCGGGCAAATCATGTAGACGCTCGGTTCACCGAAAAAGCGCAAAGTGGTAATCCGGAAGCGTACCGTGCCGGACATATTCGGCCGTTGGGTAATGATCGTACTCCGCGAAGCGCTTTTCTGCGGTTTGAGCGGAACATCGCTTTTCAGGACGATGGCGATCTCCTGCTTTTCGGTGATATTGCCGTTTTTATCATAAATATCCAAGTAGCCGGCGATTTCACTGATGGATTTATTAGAAATATTTTTCACTTCAACGCTGATCTTCAACAGATCATTGCCCAGATCAGTAACGATAATATCGCCGACATCCACCGTCTGCTGGGCGAATGCCGCCGCACTTAGCATTAAAGTCAAAAACAATTTCTTCATTATACGCATCATTCACCTCATCTCTGCTTTTGTTAATATACACCAAATCCGTTCGAGAGTCAAGCCTGTCGATGCCAGGTATTTTGCGTTTATTTCCGGCAGATGTCGCATTTGTTTAGAAATTTTAACGGCGCTAATTTTATGACGCTATGAAAATTTTATAAACTTTTGTATTTTACCAAATGGTTGACCAAGTCATCAAATATTTACAAAATCCCAAAGCAGTAAAACTTTCGCCGGCCGCGATTAAAAGAATAAATGCGGCGCATCGGGTGGTTCTTAAAGCTATCGATTCCGGAACAACCGTTTATGGCATCAATACCGGTTTCGGGAAACTCAGCCAGGTCAGAATCGCACCGGAAGATTTGCAGACATTGCAGGTTAATCTTCTGCGCAGTCATGCCTGTGGGGTCGGTGAACCGATCGCACCTGAGATTGTCCGGCTCATGCTCTATCTGAAAATCCGGAATCTGGCGCGCGGCTATTCGGGTTGCGGTCTCGCGGTCATCGAAAAATTAGCCGAATTGTTGAACAAAGACCTTCTGCCGGTCGTGCCCCGGCAGGGTTCGGTCGGAGCCAGCGGCGATCTGGCGCCTCTGGCGCATCTGTCCCTGCCGTTGATCGGCGAGGGTGAATTATATTACAAGCAGGTCAGGCACATGGCCACGGCATTGGTCAAACAGGGCGTTTACCAGCCGGTAACATTAGGGCCGAAAGACGGCCTTTCATTGATTAACGGCACGCAGTATTCAACGGCTCTCCTGTTATCGGGCTACTTGCAGGCCGCCGACCTGATCCTGATGTCGGAACTGGCTGCCGCAATGAGCATTGAGGCGATCCTGGCTACCGACAAACCATTCCGGGCGGAAATTCAGAACGTGCGCGGTCAGGCCGGGCAACAGGTTGTCTCCCGGCATTTGCGCAATTTCCTGCGGGATAGTGCGATTATCCGTTCACATCGGAATTGCCCAAAAGTGCAGGATCCGTACAGTTTTCGCTGTTTGCCACAGGTTATGGGGGCCGTCCGGGATACGCTGGATTACGTTCGTCAGATTCTCGATGCCGAAACTGACGCGGTAACTGACAATCCGCTGGTATTCAGTGACGGGAATGAAATATTATCCGGCGGAAATTTTCATGCCGAACCGCTCGCATTAGCGGCTGATTTCCTCACAATCGCGCTGACCGAAGCCGGCAATCTGGCAGAAAGGCGAATCGCTGTGCTTATGGATCCGGCAATGAGCAGTCTGCCGGCCTTTTTAGTCAAAGCCGGTGGCCTGAATTCCGGCTTTATGATCGCCCATTGCACGGCGGCCGCCCTGACGGCCGAAAACCGGACATTATCAATGCCTGCTTCCGTCGAAACCATTCCAACCTCCGCCAATCAGGAAGACCATGTCAGTATGGCGCCCAACGCCGGTATGAAATTACTGCGGGTCATTGATAACCTGAAAAAGATCGTCTGGATCGAATTTATCGCCGCGGCGCAGGGCCTGGATTTCCGCCACCCATTATCGGGTGGGCGCGGGACCCGTCTGGGTTTCGCCAAGACACGCACGCTGACCACCTTTCTGGAATACGACCGGGTACTGTATCCCGATCTGGCAAAGTCGGAACAGTTATTCTCCGACCGCACTTTTATCAGGAAAATCGAAAAATTAGCAAATGAAACCGAATGAGGCTCCTATGAATCCAAAGATCACCTGCGAAGGTCTGACTTTTGACGATGTTCTGTTAATTCCGGCCGAATCAAATATCCTGCCGAAACAGGTCAATCTGGCATCTGGCCTGACAAAAAAAATCCAACTTAATATCCCGATTCTGAGCGCCGCCATGGACACCGTTACGGAAGGCAAATTGGCAATCGCGCTCGCCCGCGAAGGCGGCATCGGCATTCTACATAAAAACATGAGTATCGAGGAACAGGTCGCCGAAGTCGATAAGGTCAAACGTAGCGAAAGCGGCATGATCGTCAAACCGATCACCCTGGCATCCGACAACACGATCCGCGAGGCGCTGGCGCTGATGACACGTTACTCGATCTCCGGCATTCCCGTGGTGGACGACGGGCAACTCAAAGGCATTCTCACCAACCGCGACATCCGCTTCGAAACCAACCTCGATCAACGCATCGCCGAAAGGATGACCAAGGATAATTTAGTCACAGCCCCGGAAGGCACGACCCTGGAAGAAGCCGAGGAAATTCTGCAACATCACCGCATCGAAAAATTATTAGTCGTCGACCGTGAAGGACGGTTGAAAGGCCTCATTACGGTCAAAGACATTCTGAAAAAGAAACGCTTTCCGCTCGCGGCTAAAGACGATCTCGGTCGTCTGCGGGTCGGCGCGGCGGTGGGTGTCGGAAAGGATTTTCTGGCGCGGGCCGAACGACTGACCGACGAACAAGTCGATGCTCTGGTGGTTGATACCTCTCATGGTCATTCGGCCAATGTCATTAATACCGTTCGTGAACTGAAACGGCGCTTTCCGCAGGTCGAAGTGATCGCCGGAAACGTCGCTACTGCAGACGCGACGCGGGCATTGATCGACGCCGGTGTTGACGCTGTGAAGGTCGGCATCGGACCGGGTGCAATTTGTACGACCCGCGTCATTGCCGGAGTGGGTGTTCCGCAGTTAACGGCCATCCTGGATTGCGCCGGGATCGCCGCGCAAACCGGCATTCCGATTATTGCCGACGGCGGGATTCGATATTCGGGCGACGTTGCCAAAGCCCTGGCCGCCGGTGCCAGTACTGTTATGTTAGGCTCACTGCTGGCCGGATTGGATGAAAGCCCGGGCGAAACTGTGCTTTATGAAGGACGGGTTTATAAATCGTACCGCGGCATGGGATCGATCGCGGCCATGAGTAAAGGCAGTAGCGACCGCTATTTTCAGGAAGGTGAAGAAACCAGCAAATTGGTTCCGGAAGGGATCGAGGGCATTGTACCGTATAAAGGTTCTCTGGCTGATACGATCCACCAGCTGACCGGGGGCCTGCGTTCGTCGATGGGTTATTGCGGCGTGGAGACAATAGCGGAATTAAAGAGCCGGGCGCGCTTCATTCGTGTGACGCAGGCTTCGATTCAGGAAAGCCATCCGCACAACGTTAAAATCAGCAAGGAAGCGCCGAATTATCGCCTTGAAAATTAAAAGTCCGAAAAAGAGAAATTAATCCGTGATTTCAGGGAAGTTTGGAAAGATGGTTCGCCAGGGCCGATTTACTGTTGGCGGCATTATTTTTGTGAATGATGCCTTTACCGGCCAGCTTGTCAATCGTCGATACGGCGGACTTGAAAAGGGGTTCGGCTTCCGCCTTGGTGTTAGCGGTTTTAACCTTTTTCACAGAGGTTTTCATCATTGAGATATAGTGCTGATTCGAGGCACTGGCTTTTTCAGCCTGACGGGTTCGTTTTAAAACTGACAAATTCTTTTTCATTGAGCTCCTTTCGCGATGATTGTCAAAAAGTACGCAAATTTATCGACGCCGGGGCGGAAATTCAAATGAATTATCTACGAAATAAACGATGATTTTATTAAAGATATTTCTGATCCTGCTCGGCGTACTGATTTTATTACTGCTCGGTGTCCTGATCCCGAAAATATGGCTGAAACTAAAGATCCATCTGACCGAGCCGGCCAAAACCGGAACAATCCATATTCAATTGGCCGGTAAATTAATCTCAGCGCTCGTCACGATCGACTGGCCGGACATTAATGTAAAAGCCGGAATCGGCGGACTTTACTTTCCGGTCTGGAATAAAAAATCAGCCGTAGCTTCACCCAAAAAGCCGACCGCTAAACCCAAGCCCGCTAAAAAGTCTAAGCGTAAGCCCGTGCGGCGCTCATCGGCGCAATGGCTCGGATTCGGTCGTGAAATCGTTAGCCGATTCTTCCAATTGCCGCGCATCGAGAAATTCAGCGCCGATCTCGTGGTCGGTCTGGATAATCCGGCCAGCACCGGATTGATGATGGGCGCTTATTATGCCACGACAAAGACATTGGATGTCTTCCGGTCGGTACGGATCGCACCGGACTTCATCAATAAAAAATTCATTGGAGAAATTGAGTTTTGGGGTTCAATTAGGTTGATTAAAACAATCCCTTTAGTTATTTTTACACTAAGATTTTTATGGAACAAAAAATAAATAAAAAGGAGCACGGACCATGTTGGAAGGATTAATTGATACTCTGCTAAGTCGTCTGCGGGAAATCGTAGCCTCGGAAACTGTCATCGGCAAACCGATTTCAGCCGAAGGCGCGACGGTTATTCCGATCACAAAAATCTCACTCGGTTTCATGGCGGGCGGCGGTGGCTCTCCAGATGATGAAAAACTAAAAGCCAAAGGCACCGGACTGGGCGGCGGGGCGTTGATCGAACCGCTGGCGATCATTACCATTCAAAAAGGTGAGGTCAAGATTCACCGGCTGAATGAAAAATCTTCCAGCGTTGAAAAACTCATGGAAATCGTGCCCGAAGTCATCGAAAAATACATCAAGCCCGCTTGTGAGAAAAAAAATACCGGAGAAAAAACCTGATAATTCCGTCCCTGATAATCAGTCAGAAAAGTTTTTCTTGGATATTTGCCGGAGGGCGACTATTTTTCCACAAAACATGAGAGATAGAGTATGGAAAACAATCTTCTAAAAAACATTCCGTTATTCGCCGATCTGAAGGATGAGATCATCCAAAAGATTTCCAATCTCATGCAGAAACGGGTTTATAAAAAGGGAAATATCATCCTGATGGAGGAGGAATTCGGAGACACACTCTTCATCCTCAATCAGGGCAGCGTCAAGATCACCCGTCTAAGCGATGATGGCCGTGAAGTGATTCTTTCCATTCTCGGAGAAGGCGATTTTTTCGGTGAAATGTCGATATTTGACGGCGAAAACCGTTCGGCGAACGTCATCGCCCTCGAAGACACAGACGTCCTGATCCTGAAACGGGGCGACTTCCTGGACTTGCTGGAGAAACATCCAAAAATCGCGATCGTTCTACTCCAGGAAATGGCCATGCGTCTGCGTCGCTCGGATCAGCAGATCGAGGGGCTTTCCCTGAGCGATGCCGAAAACCGGATCGCAATGAGTCTCCTGCGGTTAGCCGAAGACCTGGGCGTCATCAAACAGGGACAGGTCGTGATCGAAAACCTGCCTTACCAGCAGGACATCGCCAATATGGCTGGTACTTCCCGCGAAACGGTCTCGCGGATGCTGACCCTCTTACAACGCAAAGGTTATGTCCAGAAGCGCGGACGCAAATTGATCATTGCCAACTACGACGAATTCGTTAAACAGTTCAGTTAATATTTAGCGGAAATTATTCTATAAGGCGTGCGTGTCACGCCTTTTTTATTTTTCCGAATCGCGATCGAAAATAATTTGGCCGCCAATCACTGTCATTAAGACATGCACAGAGCGGATTTCCGTCGGCGGAATCGTCAGAATATCCTGGTCGAGCAAAACAAAATCAGCCAGTTTACCTCTCTCCAGCGTGCCCTGTATCGTTTCAGCGAAACCGGTAAAAGCCGCATCAGCCGTATAGGCACGTAGAGCTTCTTCCACCCTGATTTTCTGCGAAGGAATCCAGCCGTCCGGATTTTTCTCATCGAGAGTACGGCGGGTGGCCGCCGCATAAATTCCTTCCAACGGAGTTGGCGGAGCAACGTACCAATCACTGCCGAACGCCAGTCGTGCACCATTGTCGGTCAGCGAACGCCAGGCATAAGAAGTCTCACAACGTTGCTGTCCAATGACTTCTTCCGCCCAGCGGCCATCGTCAATCGCATGATAGGGTTGCATGCTGGCAATCACACTCAACCGGTTGAAGCGCGGAATGTCGGACGGTTTAAGGTGCTGAACGTGCTCAATGCGACAGCGCCGGTCGCGCGCCCCGTTCTCGCGGGTAACTTTCTCGTAAATGTTAAGCATGATGTGGTTGGCGCGGTCACCGATTGCATGCGCGGCAGTCTGTAATCCGGCGCTGTCCGCGGCTTTGATCATCTCATATAAATCTTCGGGCGAGGTGACGATCAAGCCGGAATCCTGTCGGGTGTCGCTGAATGGTTCGAAAAAGGCAGCCGTGTGTGAACCCAGTGAGCCATCAATGTAGGCTTTCAGCAGTCCCCAGCGCAACCATTGATCGCCGCGGCCGTCCTTCCTGACTTTTTCGGCTAAGCGTTGCCAGGTCGTCAGCGGCACGGCGGCATAAATACGAGTTTTCAGTAAACCTCTTTCGTGAGCCTGTATAAAAACCGCCAGATCATCCCAAACGCCCATGTGATGTACGGAGGTTATGCCCTGTTCAGCTACGTAGCGCATGGCGGCGTCTAATGCCTGCGTTTTCATCTTGGTGGTCGGCTCAGGAATAACCTTTTCGATCAGATACATGGCATTATCCTTGAGGATACCGGTTGGCGCGCCGGTCTTATCGCGGATGATCGTTCCACCGTCAATGTCCGGTGTGTTACGGTCGATGCCGGCGGCTTTCAGCGCCAGGCTGTTCGCCAGGGCCATGTGACCATCCAGTCGATTGATCCAGACCGGATTATTGGGCGTCACGGTGTCAATCCATTGGCGGGTCGGCAATTCACCGCCCCACAGCGAATGATCCCAGTCGCCACCGGTGATCCACGTATCGGATTCACATTTTCCGGCATAATCTTTAACACGGGCGGTGAACTCCGCCTGAGTACGGGCCTGACGCAATTGCACGGAAGTCAGCCGGAATCCGCCTTCAATAAAATGCAGGTGCGCATCGATAAAACCGGGCGTGACCAGGCGGCCGCCGGCGTCGATAACGCGCGTCCGGTCATCGATCAATTTCCGAATATCGGCCGTCGAACCGACTGCAGTGATTTTTTCTCCGCTGACTGCAAAAGCTTCGGCCAACGGTTGTTTACGATCGCCGGTCCAGACTTTGGCGTTGACCACGGCCAGAGTGACCGTAGCATTTTTGGAACAATCTGACATACTGAGC
>JAZDEI010000190.1:0-4526 GCA_043808945.1 Fidelibacterota bacterium
AGTTTGTCCTCCAACCGGCCTCACCCGCTTTACGCTGGATGATGACGCTGTCATATTTTTCGAATTCGCCGTGCCAGGTTATGGCCAGGGTCGTGTCCGAAAGAACCTGTAAGGCGACCTGACCGGGTTTTGATAATTGATCCGGGGAACCGGTCGGTGAAGAACAGCCTAAAACGCTGATACTAAGCCCGATGAATAATGGTAAAAGGAATTTGGATTGCATAAAAACAAGAAAATCAAGGCCAGAGTTTGTAAATGTAGCCACCGTACATCGATAACAGGAGCAGTCCTTCCAGGCGATTGATTCTTAAACCGGTCACTAATATCGGATATAAAACGACTGATATCGTGACCATAGCCATGAGGTCGAAAGATTTGATCCCGATTCCATTGATTGGAGCCAGCAGACCGGATATGCCGAGGATGCATAAGATATTGAAGATGTTCGAGCCGATGATGTTGCCAATCGCGATTTCCGGCTGCTTTTTAAAAGCGGCTACAACCGAAGTCGCCAGCTCCGGCAGACTGGTACCCAGAGCGACGATTGTCAGGCCGATAACGGCTTCTGAAACGTTCAATCGAACCGCCAGTTCGATGGCACCTTTGACGAATGTTTTGGAACCGAATACGAGTAGACTCAAGCCCGCCGCGATGAAAAGGATGTCAAAATAGATATTGCGGGTCGGTTTCGGGACAGTTTCATCGATTTCGGCCTCGATCTCGTTGCGGATGTGTTTTTTAGCGAGGAAATAATTACCGGCGGTATACGCACAAATCCCCAGAAAAAGCACTCCGGCTTCGATTTGACTGATCTGTAAATCCCGGAACATTACAACGAAAAGTAAGGTTGCCCCGATCATTATCGGTGTGTCAATGCGGGTCAACTGGCGTTTGACATTCATCGGGCAAATGAGCGCCGCCAGGCCGAGAATGGCCGCAATATTAAAAATGTTCGAGCCGATGATATTGCCGATCGCAATTGCGCCCTGGTGCGCCAGGTTGGTCTTGATGCTGACGACCAGTTCCGGCGAACTGGTGCCGAAAGCGACCACGGTCAGGCCGATGATCAGCGGCGGTAAGCCCAGACGCGCGGCCAGGGATGACGCTCCTTTGATTAAAGCCTCGGCTCCGAGATATAAAAAAAGAATTCCGATCAGGATTAAAACAGTAATTAAGAGCATTTAAGAGTTCCTACATTATGAATACTACTGCGGCGACCACGGTAGTCCAGAGACCGTTTTTATCGCCGGTAGCCGATTGGGTGACGTTGTGGGTTTTTATCATAATTCCGCTGGAATGGAAGAGTTTTTTACGTTCGTCCCAGGCGGTCTGCGGATCGAATTCCAGGCCGCGGCTGGTTGCCAGCATCGTAGCCGCCAGATCCTCGGCGTAATCGCCGGCGATGGTTCTCGATTGCCCGAAGGAATGATGTTCGGAAATGTAGCCATAACTTTCCGGACCGGAGGGAATGGCGATGCCGATGGACGCGGCCAGCAGACGGTGCGGTTCGTTGGTCGAATTCTTTGAAAGAACGACGTAGGTAATTTGTCCGGGCGGTAAATGCGAGATGCCATTCTGCCGCGAAATTTGTTTGCAGGCGGGCGGTAAAATGCTGGAAACGGTCACTAAATTGCAATGCTGGATACCGGCATTGCGTAAAGCCAGTTCGAACGATTGCAGGTAATCCTTATGCCTGCCCTGGCCTTTGGTTATGAAAAATCTGGCTGGAATCATGACGGTTTCTCCCCGATTAATGATAGTGTGGTTAACTGGTCCGGGACGGATAGGTTCATCAAACTGGTTCAGATGTTCTCAGTGCTCTTCCGCAGTTCCATCGAATGCTGATAAAATTCTGTGGGAGTCAATTCTTTGATAAAAACCAGTCCGTGAGTTGCCCGCAGACGGGGATGCTCGTTTTTAATGAAGTAATCCCGTCCCAGGCAGGTCTTGATTTTCAGATATTGATCGACCTGAATTTTGCGCGCCAGACGGCAGAAGGGGCCGTCGAATTCCCAGCTCGGGAAACTGGCCGATTTTTGGGAGCCGAAACTTTCCATGAAGGCGTTTTCCATAATGGCCATTGAGTTCAGGCTGACCGGAATGTAAATATTGGCGCTGGCCGGATGAAAACGGAACCAGACGTTACGGTAGCCCCAGATACGCAGATTGGAGATGTCGTGATCCTTTTCATATAGTTTAAGCGCCTCCGTGATCGACTGCAAAACCTTGTAATGCGTGTCCGGCCCACTGCCTTCCGGATCGAGCGCGACCGTAATGACGCTCGGTTTGATCTTTTTCATTAGTTCGTAAATCGGCAAAACGTCGCGGTTCATCGTCGGTTCTTCGGAGAAAATGTCACCTTTGTAAAAACCGAGCCGCAGGTGAAAGACGTTGTTTTTATTAAAACCGAAATAGCCCCAGAGCACGTCGGCTTCCCATTCGCGGATCATCCCTTTCAATTTCTGAACATGGGCGATGTCTTTTTTACCGGGATACTGGGTAGTGAAATAATTGATCAGTTCACTGATCCGGTCCTTCAGGTAAATGATGTTGTTTTCCTCGTAGATTTCCGTCAGGATGGAGAGCAGGCGGCGCGATTCGGCTTCGATCTGTTTTTTGACATCGTATAAGGCGACACCATCGAGGTATAAATTGACATCCCGGTTACGGGCGGCGGCATTGGCCGGATCGAAATAATTGTCTTCCATTAAAGCCTGGAAGCGCGAATGATCGACCAGATCGTTCAGGTTTTTCATGCGTTCCAGAACGTAGGAATTAGTCACGGCATTGAATCCGCTGGTCAAATAGGTGAAATAGTGCTGGTTATGCGGATTGCGGACGAGATGCACGATGTACGGCAGGTACCCGAGCATTTCATCGTCATGATGCGGCGAAGTGTGCATAAAAACCTCGCCATCCAGATTAACCATGCCGCGTTCGATCCGGGCGATGATGGATTTATGCAAACTCTCATTAATTGCGGTGTGAGTCAGTTTGGTACGCTTAAGAATCAGTTTGGAAAAGCGGTCGGAATTATAATCCTCGAGCGATAGGGCGGAAAGCTTCTTGTTTTTGCTCAGTGTCAGATTGAAAATGGCTTTTTCAATCGTTTTACTGTCGAGTTCGGCCAGGTTTTCGACGTTCTCGTACCATCTTTCAATGAGTTTGATAGCCGCGCCTTCCGTTAAGTAGAAACGGGCGTTGGGCAATTTCTGCAGGACGGTGGCCGGGTACTTGATCGATGGTGGATTTTGGATCGAGTCGCGCACGATGTTGGACTTGGCCTGTCCGGCGGCGATGATGATGGTTGTGGCGTTTTTATTATAAGTAATCGTATCGAGACCGATCGTTATGACTAATCTTTTACGGGCGACTTCGATGCCGCCCAGATCGCCGGCGGCCGCGGCCTGGGTTTCGTAGTTGGTCTCGATCAGGCGGGTCGTGGAATAATGATCACTGCCTTTGACGTTGAATCCGATATGGCCGTCCGGCCCGATACCGCCCATGAAAAATCCGATACCGCCCAGCGCCCTGATCTTTCTTTCATAATCGACGCAGAACTGGTCGGTTCTTTCGATGGTTTCCTTCTGGAGTTCTTCGAGTGGAGTTTTGGGCCAGCGCACGCGCAGGGAAAGGTCGACTTTTTCATCGCCAAAAATGCGTTCGATGCTCAAGTCATTGGCCGTACCGATGTCGTACAGGTTGATCATGAGGGCTTTTTTCGGATCGAGGCCGAAATTTTTAATGTAGTATTTCTGGATGTAATAGTAAAAACTGTTCTGCTGGTTGGGATCGATCGGATAAAACTCGTCGATCTGGACAAAATGCAAACGGGACATGTCAGGTTTGCGGGCCGGATCGAGGCCGACCGTTGCGAGGTCTTTGACCGCCGCCGGCGAGTGCCAATTGGTCAGGTAATATTCGACCCATTTTATGAAATGTTCCGGCGTCTTGCCGGTCGGGAGTGAAATGACACCGTCCGGATTGTTTTGCACCCATTCCAAGAAGCGAAAAGCGGCCAGTTTACCCAGCATGGGAAAGTTGGCAACCTGGATGACCGGGATTTTTTCGGTCGGCGGATAGATGAATTTTTTTCCGGAGAGGGCGAGATAGGTTTTTTCGACGTTGGAGATTAATGATTGGAGATGGTCATTAGTTTTAATCGCAGATTTCGGTTTTGGGGAAGGCATTTATACAATCCTTGTTCTTTACAGTAAAAATCAATTTTCAACGGTGAAATTTACCCTATTTTTTCCGGTTTGCCAATTGTGCATTCATCGGATTCGATGGAAATGTTATCTGCAAACGGTCCTGACAGAGAATCACTGCCTTAAAATACGGCTGAAAATTTCCGCAATCCGGTCAACGGGGCGGATACGGATTTTAAATTGTATATTCCCGGAAAAATGCCGTAAATTGCGCCGTTGTTATTTGTAATGGTTAAGGATCGATTGAAACAATGAGAGAAAGACGAGCCGCGCGTGAACTTGCTCTGCAAACGTTGTACGCAGAAGAATTGACCGGCT
>JAZDEI010000191.1:0-2093 GCA_043808945.1 Fidelibacterota bacterium
GACAAGATCGCCAACGGGCTGAACCTGATCGATAAAGCCGTTTTCGGCGGTATCGTTGGCCAGGCCGGTTGGTTTGGTAATTTCATGGGTAAAATGATTCTGGGCGTCACGCCGGGCGATTACCGAAATTGGGATGAAATCAACGCGTGGATGACTTCGCTGGTCAAGATCGTTAATTAAAAACACAAAAGACATTCTAAGAAAGGAATGACATTATGTCCGAACTTAATCCAAATAAACTAAATTCAGATGATACCACCCGTGATCCCTGGAAAAAACTCTATACCGTGGGCGCCGTTGCTGCCATTATTTTCTTGCTGGGAACTGCGCTGGATATTATCATCGGCTCGACGTTGGGCGGCAACCTTTTTGCGGTACCCGAAACTGCGGTTGAGCGGTTTTCAGAATTCCAGGAAAATTGGTTGCTCGGGCTTTATCACCTCGACCTGCTGAACATGATCACGGCGATCATCATGATCCCAGCATTCCTGGCGCTTGTGGCGGCTCATCGACAGGATAACGGCGCTTTTGCGATCTTGTCATTGATTTGCTTCATCATCGGCACTTCCATTTTTATTGCCAATAATGCCGCCTTACCGATGTTTCAACTGAGTAAGAAATACGCCGCCTTAACTTCCGAATCTCAAAAGGCACTTCTCGCGGCGGCTGGCGAGGCTCTGCTTGCTAAAGGCGCTCATGGGAGTCTGGGCGTCTTCACGGGATTCGCACTTATTACAACATCCGATATTATCATCTCTTTGGTGATGTTAACAGGAAAGGTTTTTACCAAAATCTCCGCATGGACCGGAATCTTAGGAAGCACGCTGTTATTGCTCTACATCGTTCTGGTAACTTTCGTTCCGAGCGTTAAAAGCATGGCGGTAGCCTTTTCGGCGCCCGGTGGGCTTTTAACGATGGCATGGATGGTTTTATTTACCGCCAGACTTTTCAAATTAGGTTGTCGTAAGAAGAGTTAATCAAAAGGGAAAAAATGAGTAACATCAATTCGATTCGTCCTAAAAGTCTATATCTGCTGATCATTTTACTGGCGTTTCGGGCTATCGGCGGCGGTCTCGTATTAGTCATTCGACCCAGCGGTGCAATTATGCAGATGCCGGTCAGTATGCCGGAATATTCACCTTTCCCGGATTTTCTGATCCCGGGATTTTTTCTGTTAATTATGCTCGGGTTGTTTCCGGCGTTCGCCTGTTATGCGCTGATCAAAAAGCTGGACTGTCGGCGGGCGGAATGTCTGAATATTTGCAAAGATCGGCATTGGTCATGGTCGTTCGCTTTTTACGTCGGCATCATCCCGAAGGTTCGGGATAGATTTCGAGGCCATGTTTCTGCGATCGGTTGATATTTTACATTTGATCTATTCCCTTCTCAGCGTGGCGATCGTTTTTACGACAATATTGCCACCGATACGGAAACATTTTCGACGATATTAATTTCTAATTCGTAACATCAAAATAAATTTTGCTGAATTTCCGGGAGCTATTGACAAAACTTAAATCTGATGGTAAAATAATAAAAAGAATAAATTGGTGAGTTATGGAAAAACAACACAATATTAGGAGGCGGTTATGTGGAAATTTGTTTTGGTAACAATGCTCGGTGTATCAATCGCTTTCGGTCAAGAGGGAGAAAAACAGGGCGGTAGAGATTTTTTTGGCATCAGCATTCATTCAGGTCATGGTAAGAATTACGTCAGCGGTGATGGTTATCCGATGGATTACTGGTACGCTTTCAATGACGGACCAGACAAAGCCGATGATTCCAAGGCGTTTTTAACGAAGGCCGGCAGTCAGTACATCGCAATTTATTTTGATTTTAATTTTGGGAAGATCTATTCGTTTGGGATTGAAACCCGCAAACGTAAGGACATTCATTATAAGACTAAAGTTTGGGAAGGCTCAAACGGATTTTGGTGGCGCGGGCATGCCGGAATCGAGGATCCGGTCTGGTACTGGTTCAAGGTGACTTATCCATATCCCGCCACTGATTTAGGAAAGGCGGGAAAAATATCCTCGAGTTTCGATTTTCAATTCGGCTATTCTCCGAAATCCATCATGGTTTTACATACGGATGTT
>JAZDEI010000192.1:0-20654 GCA_043808945.1 Fidelibacterota bacterium
TGTCATTTGTGGTCAATGATGGTCATTGATTGTGTTAAGAAAAACAGTATTCAATGAAACAATTCAGAAACTGGTTTTCAGCGCAGGCAGACTGGTTTCTGACCTCTTGCAAATCTTCCGTATTCTGGCTAATATACATTCAGTATGTTACAGAAAATAGATAACAAACTGATCCAAAATCTGTTTCCCCGGATTCGCAATCCGCTCAGCCTCAGCCAGGAGATCGTCGAACGCATCGAGGAACTCATCCGTCAGAAAAAGGTTCTGCCCGGCGAGAAACTGCCGACCGAAGAAAAGCTGTGTGAAATGTTTGGCGTCAGCCGGACTTCCCTCCGCGAGGCGCTTCAGAAATTGAGCGCGCGCGGCCTCCTGCGCATTCGTAAAGGCAGCGGCATTTACGTGACCGATTATCATGCTGAAAACATCATCAAGCCGTTAAGCCTCTTTCTGGAATTGAATCTCGATCGTGATTACATTCTGCAGGTCATTACGGTGCGAAAAATTATCGAACCGCCGGTGGCCGCTTTAGCCGCGTCCCGGCGCTGCGCTGATGATCTTGACAAACTCGAAAGTAACTGCGCCGATCTGAAAAAATGCGATCCGCAGGATTACATCCGGCAGGGACAGATCGATAAAGATTTTCATCTCAATATCGCCATCGCCTCGCAAATCCAATTAATTCCGATCATCGTCGAGCCGATGTTTCTGCTGATGCCGAAAATCCGTAGTCTGGTCTACGAACGCATCGACAACGCCAAGAGTTCGGCCGTCCAGTATCACGACCGGATATTTGAAAAAATCCGGGCTGGCGATGCCTCCGGCGCCGCTGAAAGCATGCTGAACCATTTGCAGATTGCCGAAGAGCACACTCTTCTGATCCTCGCCGATCTGCCCGAATAATCTCGTTTTCGAGATCAAACTCGTCCATCTTCACACAATTTCTTTCAACAAATGACTTGCGGAATTTGTATGACATCTTTTATATTTGAGCAGTTTGTAATCGGGATTATTTGAAATTTCCGGGAATGAAACCACGAATGAGTACTTAATTGCATTTTGATCGGAGTTAAAAAATATTAGTGTTTATTAGCGGTGAAAAGAAGGTATTTTCAGAAAAAAAGGAATCGAAATGGACAGACAAACAATATCGGCAAAATTAGTCGAATCGGGTCTGGTGGCGGTGATCAGATTAGACAACGGCGATAAATTGCCCGGTATAATTGCGGCTTTACGGCAGGGCGGCGTGAATGCCCTAGAAATTACCATGACCACGCCGGGTGCGCTGGACATCATCAAAAAGTTCGCAGCGCAGGATGGGGATGATTTTCTGATCGGGGCTGGCAGTGTGCTGGATGCCGCGACTGCCCGTTTGGCGATTCTCAACGGGGCCCAGTTCGTGGTCGGCCCGGTCTTCAGACCGGAAGTCATTCGTTTGTGCCATCGCTATGATAAGGTGGCAATCCCCGGTGCATTTTCACCGACGGAGATTTTGACTGCCTGGGAACAGGGCGCCGATATGGTCAAGGTTTTTCCAGCCACATCGCTTGGGCCGGCTTTTCTGAAAGATATTCTCGGGCCGTTACCGCAGATCAAACTGGTGCCGACCGGCGGCGTGACACTGGAAAATGCCGCGGCATTTATCCGGGCCGGCGCCTGCTGTCTGGGAGTCGGCACGGCCCTGTTAGATAAAAAAATGATAGCCGCCGATGACTGGCCCGCTTTAGTCCGACATGCCGCCGATTTCCGGGCGGCTGTTATAAAAGGACGGGCCGGAAAATAATGCGCGACTTTTCATTGAAAGAATGGCGTCGCTCGCTTAACTTTCGCGCAGTGTTTGCCCGACAGAAAATGAAACGATCATTTAAAACGAACAAGGATTGTTAAGGAGAATTATGGAAATCCGGTATTTGGCCGATCCGATCAGAATTCAGCGTATGACCACCGCCGAATTGCGGCAAAATTTATTGGTAGAAAATTTATTTCAGCCGGGAGAACTGCAGTTGGTGTACAGTGATTCCGACCGGGCGATCGTCGGCTCGGCCGTGCCGGTCGAGGCCTCGTTGACTCTGCGCGGATCGAAAGAGCTGGCGACCGAATTTTTCACGGAGCGCCGGGAACTCGGTGTGATTAATATCGGAGCACCCGGGACGGTTTTAGTTGGCGGTGAACATTTTATGCTGGCCAATAAAGAGGCGCTTTATATTGGAAAAGGTCCGCACCATATCGAATTTCAAAGCGATTCCGCCCAAACATCGGCCGAATTTTACCTGCTGAGTTACCCGGCGCATATGGTTTACCCGACCCGGAAAATTACACGAAGTCAAGCCAACCGGCTTGATCTGGGCAGCGATGCGGAATGTAACCGGCGCACTATTTTCCAATATCTGCGGCCGGGGGTACTTGAAACCTGTCAATTGGTCATGGGAATCACTGAACTGGCTGAGGGCAGTGTCTGGAATACCATGCCGCCGCATACGCATGCCCGCCGCACCGAGATTTATTTTTACTTCGAAATGCCGGAGAACAGCCTTGTCTTTCATTTCTGCGGCGAACCTGAATCAACCCGCCACCTGATCATGCGAAATAAGCAGGCCGTTCTGTCGCCCAGCTGGTCGATTCATGCCGGAGTCGGCACAACCCGCTACAATTTTATCTGGGGAATGGGAGGCGAAAACCAGGAGTTCACCGACATGGATGGCGTTGTTCTAACCGATCTCCGATAGGGTCGCCGGAAATTATTTTTCCGGATAATAATTCCATAATTGATTCTACACCTATATTTAGATAAATTTGGATGTTTATTTGTAATGTGGGTATTTTGAAAAATATTAGTGTTTTTGCTTCCGGACGCGGTTCTAATTTTTCCGCAATCCTGGATAAGATTCAAAAAGGTGAAATTCCCGCCAGGGTGGCATGTGTCATCAGCGAGAACGAACATCCACCGGTATTTGACATCGCGGCCGCGGCTGGCATACCAACTTACTGTATCCACCGCAAGCAATTTGCGGCACCCGAAGATTACGCCGGATTTTTACTGCGCCTGTTGCAAAAAGAGGCCGTCGATCTGATCGTTCTGGCCGGTTTTCTGAAATTAATCCCGACGCCGGTTGTGCGACAATTTCCGCATGCCATCGTCAATATTCATCCGGCGCTCCTGCCTAATTTTGGCGGTCAGGGCTTTTTCGGGATGAAAGTGCACGAAGCCGTGATCGCTTCCGGAATCAAAGTCACCGGCGTGACCATTCACTTCGTTGACGAACATTACGATACGGGTGCAATCATCTGCCAGGAAAAAGTCGATGTACTGGCAAGTGATACACCGGAAAGCCTGGCGCACCGGGTGCTTCAGGTCGAACACCGGCTCTATCCGGCGGCGGTTAAAGCGCTTTGCGAAGATAAAATTAAAGTAATTGACAGAAAGGTCGTCTGGAATCAATGAATGATTTTAAGATCGGACGCGCGGTCATCAGCGTCTGGAACAAAACGAACATTTTGCCGCTGGCGCAATCCCTGATTCGGCAGGGCGTCGTCATTTATTCAACCGGCGGAACCTATCAGGCCCTGAAAGTGGCGGGTTTACCGGTTGTAAAAATCGAAGACCTGACCGGTTTCCCGGAAATCCTGGGCGGCCGGGTAAAGACCTTGCATCCGGTAGTGTTTGCCGGTCTGCTGGCAGATACAACCGAAGAGAGCCACCGGGCCGACCTGGCGCGCGTCAAAATCGAGCCGTTCCAGCTGGTCGTGGTCAATCTGTATCCTTTTGCCGAGACTTATCATGCCGGCAATAAAAGTTTTGAAGAAATTGTCGAGATGATCGACATCGGCGGCCCAAGCATGTTGCGGGCGGCTTCCAAGAATTTCAAGAATGTCGCGATTCTCTCGGATCCATCGCAGTACGACGAATTTTTACAGCGCCTGGAAAATAATGACCTGACTCCGGAGTATCGTCAAAATCTGGCTTCCGCGGTTTTCCTGAGAACCACGGCTTACGATGCCGAGATCGCAACTTTTCTGACGGGCTCCGGCAGCCAGAAAATGCCGGATGTAATGGTGCGGGCTTATCAAAAGCAGCAAATCATGCGCTATGGTGAAAATCCCGACCAGGGTGCCGCTTTATACGCTCCGCTGAACGAACCGGGCTGGCAGCCTTTTCAACAATTGCAAGGCAAGGAGATTTCGTTTAACAATTATGTTGATTGCCTGGCAGCCTATAAATGTTATGCGACTTTTAAAACCGATGGTCCGGCCGTCGTGATAATGAAGCATACCAATCCATGTGGTTTTGGGATCGGCGAGTCACCGCTGGCGGCCTACCGACGCGCGGTTCAGACCGACCCGGTTAGTTATTTCGGGGGGATCGTTGGCGTGAATCGCGAAGTCGATAAGGATTTGGCGGAGGAGTTTACTCACAGCTTTCTGGAATGTATCATAGCGCCGGGATATTCGGTCGGGGCTTTGGATATTTTGAGCAAACGCAAGAATCTGCGCTTATTGATACCGGATGTTGGAGCCCTGAAATTCGCACTCGATCTGCGGGCCTATGGCAAAGGGCTTTTGGTGCAGGAGAATCAGGCCGCGGAAGACGCGGAAAGCGAATGGGAAACTGTCACAGACCTTCAGCCTGATCCGGCGGTCATGCCGGCTTTAAAAATAGCCTGGCATGTCGTAAAGCATATCAAATCGAACGCGATTGTCTTTTGCGATGCGACCGGTACGGTCGGGGTTGGCGCCGGCCAGATGTCGCGGGTCGATTCGGTAAAGATTGCAGTTCGCAAGGCCGGTGAAGCTGGTCTGTCATTAAAAAATACGGTTATGGCCTCGGATGCCTATTTTCCGTTCCGGGATTCGGTAGATCTGGCTGCCGAACAGGGCGCCACCGGGATTATCCAACCGGGGGGCAGTATCCGGGATCAGGACAGCATTGTGGCCTGTAACGAGCATAAAATCTTTATGATATTTACCGGTAAAAGAGTTTTCAAACATTAAAGGGTGGAGCAAAAAATGGGATTGAATTTGTTTAATATTTTTACAGGCGACATTGCCATAGACCTTGGCACGGCCAACACCGTGATTTACATGAAAGGCAAGGGCATCATTCTGGATGAGCCCTCGATCGTTGCCCGCTCGGCGCACGATGGCGAAGTAGTGGCCGTCGGGATCGATGCCAAAGAGATGCTCGGTAAAACACACCGCGACATCATCACGATCCGGCCGTTGAAAGACGGCGTGATCGCCGATTTTGAAATGACCGACGCCATGATCCGCGGTTTTATTCGCAAAATCAACCTGAGCCGGATTGCCCGCCCGAGAATGATTATCTGTATTCCATCCGGAATTACCGAGGTCGAGAAACGCGCCGTGCGCGATTCGGCCGACCGGGCGAATGCGCGGGAAGTCTTCTTAGTTGAAGAGCCGGTTGCGGCCGCGATCGGCATCGGAATCGATATTTCCAAACCGGTTGGCAATATCATCGTCGATATTGGCGGCGGCACGACGGAAATAGCTGTAATCGCCCTGAACGGGATCGTAACCAAACAGGCCATCCGGGTCGCCGGCGATGAAATGGATGAAGCCATTGTCCAGTATTTTAAAACCGAACACAATCTGCTGATTGGTGAACGCACTGCCGAAAGCATCAAATGCTCCGTCGGTTCCGCCATGCCGATCAGCGACACTACCATTCAGGTCAAAGGTCGCAGTTTGGTTGCCGGAATTCCCAAAACGATCGAAGTCTCGTCGGTGGAAATCCGCGAGTGCCTGAAAGACACTCTCGATCTGATCATTCAGGCAATCAAGCAGGCCCTCGAAATGACACCGCCCGAATTGTCGTCCGATATTCTTGACCGCGGCATTATTTTGACCGGCGGCGGCGCGCTCCTGAAAGGGCTTGATCAGCGCATTCGCGTCGAAACCGATTTGCCGGTTAACGTTGCCGAAACTCCCCTGTTATCCGTCGTTAAAGGCGCCGGTATGATCATTGACGATATAGAAAAATTCAGAGATGTGCTGGTCTGATAAAAAATGTGGCTGAAAGTAGTTCGCTTCCTGATCGATCTGTATGAATACTTTCTGCTGATTTTATTAATCATTCTGTCGCTCATAATCCTGATGCGGAATAACAGTCCCCAGGTCAGAGTTCTGCAGGGCGAATTCAGCGATGTGTTTGCATTTATCCATTACCCGCGGATCTGGATCGACCAATTGTCGAATCTGATGGAAGAGAATCAGGAATTGAAAGAGGAAAATCTGCGACTGGGATTGCTCAATGCCCAGCTCAAGGAAGCTTATTTAGAAAATCAGCGCCTGCGTGAAATGCTGAATTTTGCAGATACCTCGCACCTGGAAATTGTCCCGGCAGAAGTCATCAACGATGGCACGACCCCGCTGTTCAATTCCATTCTGATTAATGTCGGAAAAAAGCAGGGCGTCGGACCGAATATGGCCGTGCTGACCACCAAGGGTATTGTCGGAAAAACGATTACGGTTGGTAATAATAATGCACTGGTTCAGATTTTCCTGGATGTCAACTTCCGGCTTGGGGTCAAGTTTCAGATTTCACGGGAATACGGGATTATGCGCTGGCAACCGAACGGGTTGGCAGAGGTCAGGGAAATTCCCAAAACGGCTGTCATTTACCCCGGCGAGAAAGTACTGACCTCCGGATATAGTGAAATCTATCCGGCCAACATAATCGTTGGGGAAGTAATCGATGTCCGTCAGTCGGCGAACACCCTGTTTCAGATCGCCACGGTACGGCCGAGCGTTAATATCCATTCAACGGAAGAAGTTTTCGTGGTGCGATCCAAACAATGATCCGCAAGACGTTACTGATCACGGCATTCAGCCTGGTGGCACTTCTGATCCAGATTTTATTCGGACCGTGGCTGACTATTCGTGAAATCCGGCCGGATTTTCTGCTGATCCTGGTGTTATATGTCGGTCGTACCCGGGGAAAGATCGGCGGGCAGGTTTTTGGATTTACGATCGGTCTGATCGCGGATATGATCGGCCTGGGCTCGTTTGTAGGTCTGTCGGCTCTGACTAAAACCATTGCCGGTTTTGGCGCCGGTTTGCTGAAAAATCGTAACCATCGGCTCAATCCGGTGCTTTTTTACGGTTTTGAAGTATTGATAATCGGATTGCATTATACGATTTTTTATATGGTGAATTTCAAAGGTATCGAAATCTCATCCCAATTACTGTTTTTGCATTATATTTTGCCATCAATTCTGTATACCGGTCTGTTTTATTTTGTGATTCAATATTTTCTTCCCCCGGAATCGGAATAAGGCATGTACATTTCCCATAATTCGGTCACCAATCTGAGAAAAAACTTCATTGTTATCTTTCAGATTGTGGCGTTTTCGATACTGATCGGCCGGTTGTATTATTTACAGATTATAAAAGGGCCGAGTTACAAAGGAATTGCCGAAGCCAACCGGATTCGCGTCGTTCCGATTGAGGCGCCGCGCGGTATTATCTATGACCGGAAAGGGCAGATTATTGCCGACAATGAATCGCAATATAACATCGATGTCATTCCTTATGAATTAAGACAGACGCCGCAGGCGGATTCCATTTTGTCCGGTATTCTGGGCTTATCCACAAATCAAATTAGTACCCGGATTAAAAACAACTGGCGCGGGCAGTTTATCCCGATCAAGATCGCCGAGGATGTCGACTTTCAGATGATTAGTATGCTGGAAGAGCACCGGCTTGATCTGCCGGGTGTGATTTATTCACTGGAACCGGTACGGGCTTTTCCGAATAATGTGCATCTGTCGCAGGCGCTGGGCTATGTGCGGGAAATTGCGCCGCGGGATTTGCTCCGATCCGAAAATCAGGGCTATAAACAGGGCGATCTGATCGGTTGGAAAGGCGTTGAGCGCCAGTATGAAAATATTTTAAAGGGTAGCCGCGGTTTCAATTTCATTCAGGTGGACGCTTTCGGACGGGAAGTCGGGCGCCTGGAGGATCGCAGTAATGTGCCACCCGTGCCCGGCAGTGATATGTATCTGACGATTGATCTTGATCTGCAAATGTTTGTCGAATCGTTAGTCGAAGGCCTCAAAGGCGCGGTTGTGGTGATGGATGCCAGCGATGGCGAAATTCTCAGCATCGTCAGTAAGCCGGACTATGCGCCGGGAGTCTTTGCCGGAGTGGTCTCGAACAGTATCTGGAACGAACTGCTCAAAGATCCGGATCTGCCGATGTTTAACCGGGCGACCCAGGGCACTTATCCTCCCGGCTCGACTTTTAAAATCATCGCGATTCTGACGGCATTAGAAACCCGGTCGGTCGATCCGGAATGGTCGATTTACTGCCATGGCCAATACCGGCTCGGGCGCCGGATTTTCAAATGCTGGGACGCCAAAGGTCACGGGCGGATGAATATGCATGATGCCGTTGTTCATTCCTGCAATGTTTATTTTTATAATCTGATCCGGCGTCTCGATCTGGAAGATTGGGCGAACATGGGAAAAGTCTTCAAGTTCGGATCTGAAACCGGCTCTGACCTGTATGGCGAGGCATCCGGTGTCATGCCGGACGTGAATTATCTGAATCGGAAATACGGCGAACATGGCTGGACGGATGGCAACAAGCTCAATTTGGTTATCGGACAGGGTGATATGCTGGTGACGCCGATTCAGATGGCCCGGTTCAGCGCTGCGCTGGGCACGCGTGGTAAATTGGTACAGCCACATGTCGGTCTCAAATATATCGACCGGAAAACCGGCCGGATGAATACTTTTACGATTAAATCCGATTCAATCAGAAGTATTTTGCCGAGCACCTGGGAATTCATCGAAACCGCTATGAATGATGTAATCACCGGCGGCACCGGCCGCGCGGCCAATGTCAGAAACGTTCCGGTTTTTGGAAAAACCGGAACGGCACAGAACCCGCATGGTGAAGCACACGCCTGGTTTATCGGTTATATGAAGGAGCCGAATCAGACCATTGCAATTGCCGTTCTGATTGAGCATGGTAAATCGGGTGGCGGAATCGCAGCCCAAATCGCCGGAAAAATATTGAATTTTATACATCAGCAAACAGCCGGACAATTGGCGGTAAACAGTGCATCGGTCAATTTCTAAGCGTTTCACCGGATTTATCAGCTCGTTGTCTAATCTGAACCGGCTGATTATTGTAATCGTTGCACTGTTGTGTTTTATCGGCCTCCTATCGGTTTACAGCGCCTCGCTTAACATGGCAGGCTCGTTCTTCCAGAAGGTTTTCGGACGGCAGTTAATCTGGCTGGTGGTGGGTTGTCCGATCGCCGCCGCGATTTATTTTTTACAAAAAAAATTGATTTATGACTCGGCATATATTTTATATGGTATTGGCCTGGTATTTCTACTTATTCCGTATTTTTTGGGCTCATCAGTGGCCGGAACCGCCCGCTGGATCCCGATCGGTTCAATGGGAATTCAGCCGTCCGAATTCATGAAAGTGCTGGTGATGTTGGCGATTGCGCGCTTTCTGGCCAGCACATCCTATTCAAATCTGGATTTTAAAGTCGTAATCATCCCGACCATTTTTTCGCTCGTCCCGATGCTTATTGTCCTGAAACAGCCGGATCTCGGAACATCCATCATATATTTCGGATTGTTATTTCCAATGCTTTACTGGGCCGGCGCGCGCCTGTTTCATCTGTTTATAATTCTGGCTCCAACATTGAGCATCGTGACAGCTTTTAATTTTTACACTTTTTTCCTCTGGGTCGTCGTGATACTGGTAGTGCTGTATCTGACAAAGGAAAAACTGTGGGTTTCTCTGACGATCTTTTTCTTAAACCTGGTGCTGGGTTCCGCGACACCTTTTTTTTGGAACAGTCTCAAACCTTATCAGCAACAGCGGATTATGACCCTTTTCAATATCGGTGCCGATCCGCAGGGAGCCGGGTATCAGGTCATTCAATCAAAAATTGCAATCGGATCCGGCGGCCTGTTTGGGAAAGGTATTGCGCACGGCACCCAAACGCACCTGAAATTTCTACCAGAACAACATACGGATTTTATCTTTTCGGTAATTGGTGAGGAGTACGGTTTTGTTGGAGTGGTAGTGGTGTTGTTATTATTTTTATCCTTGCTATTGCTTTGTTTTTATATAGCCTTCCGCTTAAAAGATCGTTTCTGTTCGTTATGCATGGTTGGAATTGCCAGTATCATCGGAATACATGTTATTATCAATGTGGCAATGACTGTCGGACTGATGCCGGTTACCGGCTTGCCATTGCCTTTTCTGAGTTACGGCGGATCGTTTTTAATAACCTGTTTTATTTTATTAGGGCTGACGCTGAATATTGGTACCGATAAACAATATTAATTCTTCAGGTGCTCTCTCTGAAAATTAAACTTCTTTTTTCAAGTCAAGTTTCGTAGCTTTAGGCGCAATTTATGTTCCTGAAAATATGATACAAACAATAAAATTCCAGTTCAATTTGAAATCATTTGTAAGTAGTATTCCGGTGCTTCTGCTGGTTATATTCTCCAGTTCCGGCGGTTATGCGCTGACACCCGAAAAGAAACTCAGCAACGCGGAAATTTCCACCGGCATCGACGATCTGAATAAAAGCATGGCCGATTTGAAAGCCAAACTTAACAGTCTGACTAAAGTCGTTAACGAGCAAATCGCCAGCCAAAAAATTCAGGGAACACCCGCGGGACAGGCCAATGAGGTCAATAAACTTTTAGAACCGCTCCAAATATCGGTCGCTGGCCTGGAAAACAGAATCAATAGCCTGGCCGGTGAACAGGCCGCACTGCAAAAACGCCTGATCGCGGCTGAAAACAGGGCCCGCTATGCCGACAGCATCAATTTCGAAATTTTATCGCAGCTGGTGATTTTGGAAAACCGCCTGGTTTCTCTCGGCAACAGCATTAATGATTATAATGCCGTCTCTCAAACCGGTAATCGGCCGACAGGCGACCGGTCGTCCGGAGATCAGCCGGCCATGAATGTTGGTATGGCCTACAAAGATCGTTATCTGAATGCTCTGTCATTGCATCAGAACGGTAAACATGAAGAGGCGATCGACCTCTTTCGGAAGTTGATTGCGGATGATCGGAACAACGCCCTGGCCGATAACGCCCAGTATTGGATCGGAGAAAGTTTCTATTCGATGAAACAATATCAGCGCGCTGTCATTGAATTTGAGAAAGTCAGTGCTTTTTTAAATTCTGATAAAAGTGACGATGCCCAGTATAAAATCGGGCTGTGCTACAAGCAAATCGGCAATAAGGAAAAATCCAGGCTGGAATTACAGAAGTTGATCGAATTGTATCCGCAGAGTGAATTCACTGAGAACGCCAAACAATTAATTAAATAAATCCACCTATGATTAAAAGAATCTATTTTTTAACCGCCGAGATTATTCCATTTGCCGAAAGCTACAATCTTGCCAGCTTTTCCAAGGAGATTCCGGTGGTGTTTAATGAACGCAAATATGATTTTCGCCTGATGATGCCCAAGTACGGCTTCATCAGCGAAAGACGTTATATTTTGCGCGAAGTAATCCGCCTGAGGGAAATGGACCTCCAATATTGTGGCGAACAGATCAAAGCCTCGGTTAAATCGGCTTTTATTCCGAATACGAAAGTCCAGGTTTATTTTCTGGAACATCCGTATTTATATAATAGTGCCGATGACAACCTGTATCCGATCGATTGCGAATCGGATGAATGCCTGAATTCGGTGCGTTTCGGATATTTCGCATCTGCAGCTCTGATTACCCTTAATTATCTGCGCTGGAAACCGGAAATCATTATTTGTAACGATTGGCAGATGAGTTTGATTCCGCTTTTAATCAAATCCAACCTGCTTGACAGGGAGTATTTTGACGGGGTCAAGATTTTACAGATCGTACACTCCAAGAATCCGCGCTCCAATTTTGAATTGCAAGAATATCAGAAAATCGGCCTGAATATGGACGATTTAAAGAACAGTGCTAATGGTCATCTGGATGTGCTGGCGGCCGCCATCCCGGTTTGCGATCATGTACTGGTCATCAACAAGGGTGAAAATCTGCTGGAGAAATACCAGAAAGATCCCCTTTTCGGTGAAATCATAAAACGTGACAGGAAGAAGTTTTCTTCTTATGAATTGAAAGGTGAATCCTCTGAAGATTGGCAAAATTTGGCAGATGAAATCGTTAATATTATGGAACGCTTGTAAATATTATGCGAGCCGGGCGTGCACACGCTTAAAAATCAGCAAAATCAATGTTCGCTACGAAGCAATTCTACTCCTTTTTCTCTTTTTTTTCGGATGTTCAGAAAAATTTCCGAATTTACCGTTAAGTGGGAATTTAGTTAATTTCGATTCGGTTTCGGTTACATCGGACTTAATGTCCGATACGACTATTTTTGATGTGCCTTACGTCGGATCGAACTCATATCTGGTGGTCGGGGATGATGACAACCTTACCGCTTATGCAATTTTAAGTTTTAATGATATGGGTTCGCCGCTGGATACGCTGTCGCTTGATAGCATTATCAGTTGTGAGTTGATTCTACGTACGGGTAGTTATCTGCCGGTCGATACGCTCACGCCGCCGAATCTCGGGATGTTGATATATTCCATGGATATTATGGGAGATGGCATCGACGCCTGGACTGAAGATAGTTCCAACAGTAGCAACTTTAATCTCGATGATTATATTCTGACTGAATTATGCACGCACGCTTATTCGGACTCCGATACACTGGAGATCGATCTGCCGAAAACGCTGATTACTAACTGGCAAGATACGTCTAAGTCGCATTATGGAATAGTAGTTAAGACCGCGGCTGGATCGGACGCAGGTTTGGGGATCATTTATTCCGGAGAAACCAGTTATTATCCGTATATGAGAATCAGTTACTATGTTGATGGTGATACGGTAATCGCAGCCTTGACGACCGATGAGGATGTCTCTATTACTAATTATAAAAAGCAACTTGAGACGACACCCCAATCATTGCTGATCAGCTCCGGAAAGGCAGCCTTCACTTTTCTGAAATTTAATGTGGACGAAGTTATTACCGATAAAAATTTGTTTATTGCGGGAGCCAATCTTTCTCTACACGTCAATCCGGATTTGACAAAGAATTACGATAAATCATATACTGTTTATGTAAGTTTACTGGATTCGACCGATTGGGACGATCTGGCATATTCACCCTCGACCTCATCATATGTGACTACACGGTCTATAGCACCCGGAGACAGCGTATTCGTTCTGAAAATACCCAGTACAATTCAGCTTTTCACGAGCGGGTATAATGGTAATTTTGGAGTTGCGTTGTGGATTTCAAGTAGCTCTATTTACCCAGGAATACTCAGTTTTTATCCGATTGAGGATAGTGACCCGTCCCGGCGTCCGAAATTAAATATTTTAACTATGCAGGAAGAATGAAAATCATATTCCGCTCCCTAATAATCGTCGCTATTTTCAGTCTGAGTGGCTGGGCGCAAATCTCGAATTATGCTAATTACGGTTTCGGGATTCAATCACCGTCCAGCTCGGTGCGCTTGCTGGGCATGGGCAACGCCGGAATCGCCGTCCGTGACTCCATGAGCTTGAATCAGTCCAATCCGGCGCTTTGGCAGGGTTTCGGCAGCACTTCACTTCAGGGGCAGATGTATTCTACGACGGTCTCTGTTTCCGAACAGGATTTCTTAGGCGGTAACACGCATTTTTCTGGTTTTTCTTTTAAAATGCCAGCCGGAAAACGGATGGGATTGACCATTGGATTGGCGCCGATTACCAGGGTCCATTCCAAAACCGCATTTAGCGACTCGCTAAATTTTCAGGCAGATGATGTCTACTATACTTCTGAAATTGAATTAATTGGCGGTCTCTCGGAATTATATCTTGGCGGCGGCTACCGGATTTCAAACTGTATTTCGGTCGGATTAAAAACAAGCTTTCTTTTCGGAAATTATGTCGTCCGCAATCATACAGAAATCAATTCGGTTACCGATTTGGAGAGTTATTACAAACGGACACTGGCTATCGATGGCAACAAAATTAGTCTCGGAGTTCTGTTCAGTGATCGCGGTCAACGTTTCAATGTGGCCGCCGTTCTGGATAAGAGCAGTCAATTGAAATACTGGACAAAAATTGAAAATACTTATGGTCCGGATACAACCAGAGCTGCCGTAAAATTTGATTATCCCACAAATTTGACCATCGGAACCAGTTACAAATTTGCAAAAACTCTGGCGGTCAACGCCGACCTGCGTCTGGGATTTTATGACGGCGAGGTCTTTAAGAAATTTTACATTTTTCAGCAGATCGACAGCCTTAGCGATAGTCGCAATACAATTGGTTTTAGTCTTGGCGTAGAGAAATCACCGCGCCACTCGTTGATGAATTCTTTTCTGCAAAACCTGTATTACCGCGGTGGCGTCTATTATCAGACCGAACCGGTTTACCGAAATTCAGGAATCGCAGAATATGGAGTATCAGCGGGAGTCAGCGTGCCATTTTTTAACAATTTGAATCGAATTGATTTGGCATTAACTTACGGACTGAGAGAAGGCTTTTTAAAACAAAATATCGGACTGGAAAAAATATTCAGTATGCATATTGGTATCACAACAGGCGAACCCTGGTTCAGGAAATATAAAAGGCGTTAACGTATTAGAGGTGAGATAATGAAACCATATGGTAAGATTTTATGGATAATGGTGATGGTCGGTTTTGTTTTTGGGTTGGTGAACTGTGTCCCACCCTCGCCCACTTCTACCGAACCGGCGACCGAATCAGTCGCAGCCAAACCAACCATTGACAGAACAAAATGCGATTTGTATCTGAGCTTTGCCTATAGCTATTATCAGAACCAAAACTGGAAAAGCGCAATCGAGAATTATAAAAAAATGAGCAATTACGGTTGCGATGAAGAGTATGCACAGGATGTATTTTCTTATTGGGGCCGTGCATATCAGCAATTGGCCAGCGAAAATAATGTTTATCTTGATAGCGCTTTGTACGT
This sequence comes from Fidelibacterota bacterium, assembly GCA_043808945.1. Taxonomy (GTDB): domain Bacteria; phylum Fidelibacterota; class UBA2242; order UBA2242; family UBA2242; genus JAGNGI01. The sequence continues at coordinate 14,982 of JAZDEI010000192.1, forward strand.
TTATATGACTGGTGTGAAATATCTGCCGAAAGATCTTTTCCTGAAAAAAAATATTGCTTACATCTATCGCCTGAAGGGCCAGGCCGACCTCGAAATCCGCGAATACGAAAAGATGCTTGAAATTACTCCGAATGACGTTGAATTGTACCGGACTCTGGTGAAATTGTACATCAATGCCCAGCGCTTTAACGATGTCGTATATGCGACTAACGAAATTCTGAAAGTCAATCCCAACGATGAACAGGCGCTCAACGACCGGATTCTCGCCTATCAGAAAATGGGTAAGGATATTACTACGATTCAGAAAGAACAGTGGGAAAAAAATCCAACCAACGTTCGTTATGGCCTGGAATATGCAGCGGCTCTGAAACAACAGCGGGACAACGAAAATGCGCTCGGAGTGTACCAAAAAGTTGCTCAGCTGGATCAGAAAAACCTGGAAGCCCTGAACAATATCGCGGATATTTATTTCACGACTAAAAATAACTATGTCGAAGCCCTCAAGGCTTATGAGCAAATCCTGAAAAATATTTCGCCGAAAGATATAAATGTTCTGCAACAGGTCACTAAATGTTGCCAAATGCTGAATAATTATCCGACCGCCCTGAGTTATGCTGAAAAAGCCATTGCGGCCGATCCGGCTTCGGCGCAGACCATGAAAATCAGGGCTGATCTGTACTTTGCCGCGGCCGATTATTTTACATCTGGCCGCCAGATGAATTTTGAAGACAAATTAGTTTATAAACTGGCCTATGATGATTATCTGAGAGTAATCGAATTAGGTGACGCAAGTGTCAGATCGCGGGTTGACCATCTCAAGGAATATTTAATCCCGACTCGCGAAGAATGGTTTTTTAACCGCTATGACGCGCAGGGAGTCGCCCGTAGCAGTTACCGGCCGCTGAATCCGGTTTACAATTGGATTACAGCCGAACCGAAAAAGGAGTAAATGCGGATTGCATTTGGCGCCGATCATGGCGGCTATATACTAAAAAATTCTCTGATTGAGTTCGCTCGTTCCTTCAATCATTCGGTAATTGATTGTGGCTCGAACAGCTCCGCCAGTGTTGATTATCCCGATTATGCCCGCGCGGTCTGTGAAGCTGTGAACGCCGGTCAGGCTGATGTGGGTGTACTGGTTTGCCGGAGCGGCGTCGGAATGTGCATTTCAGCCAATAAAATTCATGGCATCCGGGCGGTGGTTGGTTATCAGGCCGAAAACGCCCGGCAAAGCCGCCGACACAACCATACCAATGTACTCTGCTTCGGGGCTGATTTTATTACAGCCGAGTCCGCCGGTGAAATCATGAAAATCTGGATTGAAACGCCCTATTCCGACAATGAACGGCACATTCGCAGGGTGGAAAAAATGATGAAGATGGAGAGTTAGCGGCGTGGAATTCAATTATCTCAGCCGGCAAGATCCGGCCATTCTGGCCGCCATCAAAGCCGAATTCGAGCGGGAACGCCAGACCCTGGAATTGATCGCCTCAGAAAATTTCGTCAGCCCGGCGGTTCTGGAAGCCGCAGGCTCGGCCATGACCAATAAGTACGCCGAAGGTTATCCGGGGAAACGTTATTACGGTGGTTGCGGTGCGGTTGACCTGGCCGAGAATCTGGCCCGCGACCGGGTCAAGGCACTGTTTAACGCCGAATATGCCAATGTTCAGCCACATTCCGGCTCGCAGGCCAATATGGCCGTTTATTTTTCCCTGCTGAAAACCGGTGACACAGTTTTGGGTATGGATCTGGCACATGGCGGACATCTGACGCACGGCAGTCCGGTGAACTTTTCCGGTAAACTTTTTAAGATAATTTCGTACGGAGTTAATCGGGCTACCGGTCAGATCGACTATGATCGCATGGCCGAATTGGCCCGCGAGCACCGGCCGAAAATGATAATAGCCGGTGGCAGCGCTTACCCGCGCTTTCTGGATTTTGCCAGATTCCGGGAAATTGCAGACAGCGTCGGCGCCTTTCTGGTAGCCGATATCGCTCACCCGGCCGGACTGATCGCAGCCGGATTACATCCCGATCCATTACCGTATTGCCATATCGTAACTTCAACGACGCATAAAACCTTGCGGGGGCCGCGCGGCGGACTGATTCTGATGGGTAAAGATTGGGAAAATCCGTTCGGCCTGACCGCGGCGAAAAGCGGCCGTCTCAAAATGATGTCCGAAATTGTCGACTCCAACGTTATGCCCGGAATTCAGGGCGGACCGCTCATGCACATTATCGCTGCCAAGGCCGTCGCGTTTGGCGAAGCCTTACAACCGGAATTCAAAATCTACGCCCGGCAAATCATCACCAACGCCAAAACGCTGGCCGAAGAACTTCTGAAATGCGACTATAATTTGATTTCCGGCGGCACCGACAACCACCTGATGCTGATTGATCTCAGTAATAAGAACATCACCGGTAAACAAGCGGAAAATATTCTGGAAGAGGCTGGCATCACGACCAATAAAAATATGGTGCCGTACGATCAGAAAAGCCCGTTTGTTACCAGCGGAATCCGAATCGGGACGGCGGCCATGACCACCCGCGGCATGCGTGAACCGGAGATGCGTATAATTGCGACGTTGATCGACCAGGTTTTAAGCAATCCTGATTCCGCAGATATGCGGCATAAAGTCAGAAAAGAGGTTAGTGAACTCTGCCGTCAATTTCCTCTGTATCAAATGATTAATATATAGGTGGCCTATGCGATGTCCATTTTGCAATTCGCAGGAAAGTAAAGTAATTGACTCCCGTACGGCGCAGAAGAACAATGCCATTCGGCGGCGCCGGGAATGTATCGATTGCGGTCATCGGTTCACGACCTACGAATACGTCGTCGAATATCCATTGCAGATCATTAAAAACGACGGCCGCCGTGAAGAATACGACCGCAGTAAATTATTTGACAGCATCAAGATTGCCTGTAATAAACGCCCGGTCTCTCCTGAAAAATTGGAGTCGTTGGTCATTGATATCGAAAAGGAAATCGAAGAAGCTTCGGGTGGCGAAGTGCGTTCCAGTCAGATCGGTGAGCTGGTGATGAGAAAACTTAAAGAGCTGGATGAAGTGGCTTATATTCGTTTTGCCTCGGTCTATAAAAAATTCAAAGATCTGGATGAATTCAAAGACCATATTGAGAAATTCGGGGGTGCCTGTTAAGATTGAAGAGAGGAACTTTTAACTTTGTCGGTCAGTTTGATAAGTTGTTTTGAAGGATTTACTGACAATCGCTAATTAGCAGAGGACGAGTATGTTATCAAAGGAATTACTGGAGATTTTAGCCTGCCCGCAATGCAAGGGCGATCTGGAGTATGACCCTCTGAACCAGCAATTAATTTGTCAGGCCTGCCGTCTGAAATATACGATCAAGGAAGATATCCCGATCATGTTGATCGAAGAAGCCGAAAAATTTTAAGAAGTTGACAATTATCACGCAGGAGTATTCACCCGCTACAAATTGCTAATCCCCGTCCAGAAGTAAACAGATAAATAATCTTCGTTAAAATTACCCGTTTGTGTATATTACCCAAACCGAAAGTTTAGTTGTTCGGTTTTTTGTTCTTAGGAGGATTTGATGAAAAAAATAATTGCCATGCTCGGGATCGGATTGCTAATGGCCGGGGGTGCGCTTGCTCAAAGCGAAGCCGGCGCCGTCTGGTTATTGATCAATCCCGGGGCGAGGCCTAGCGGAATGGGTGAGGCTGGCGTTGGAATAGCCGATGATGCCTATGCCAGCTATTGGAATCCGGCCGGCCTGGGATTTCTGCGTGGCCGGGAAGCCGCCTTAACCCACGCAAATTGGCTCCCGAATCTGGCTAGCGATATCTACTTTGAATTCCTGGGTTATCGTCAATATGTAAAAGATGTCGGAACTCTCGGCGGTAACATCGTTTTGGTAAATCTTGGCGAGCAGACCCGTACCAATGAGTACGGCATTAATCTGGGCACATTTAATTCTTTCATGTTGGCCGTCACTGGTTCGTATGGCACGGCGCTGACCCGTCGCTCTTCTCTCGGAGTGAGCGTTAAAATGGTGCATCAGCATCTGACCGATCAGGGCGCCGGGGCCGAAATCGGCAAAGGCTATTCGACCAATTTTTGCTTCGATGTCGGTTACCTCAAACACCAGTTTCTGACCAAGAACCTCACGCTGGGCGCCACGATTGCTAACATTGGCCCGAAAATCGCCTTCATCGATGTCTCTCAGGCCGATCCGATGCCGACCAATCTGAAATGTGGTTTGGCATATACAATCGATGGCGAGTACAATAAGTTGACAATTGCCTACGATGTCAACAAACTGTTGGTCGCTTCTTACTCTGATCGTGATATCGACGGTGATGAAAAAATCGGCGGTTATGATGAAAACGGCCACCCGGCGACCGGCGGTGATTATAACAAAGACGGGCAATATGAAAATGCTCATTCCGATGAATGGTATAAAGGCATATTCACGTCCTGGATCGACGACTGGTTACTGGCTTATGATTCGAAAACCGAAACCGATGGTATCGGTAAAGATGTTGGCGGTGGAAAGAATAAATGGGGCCAAAAAGCAGATACGGATGGCAATACAAATGACGGTTCACTCGCCAGAGAATTTGATAAATTGGTACATAACTTTGGCATCGAATACTGGTATTCCGATCTGTTTGCGATCAGGGTTGGCTGCATGTATGATAAAGTCGGTGATATTAGGATAAAACATAAATATCCGGTTCCGACCTTTGGTGCAGGTCTGCGCTGGGCCGGGATGGGATTTGATTTCGGCTATACAGCCGGCGATGCCGGACATCCGCGGCAAAACACAATGCTATTCTCGATGAATATTAAGTTTTAAGTCCGGGGAGTCAGGTCAATCTCAGTCAATTTTATTCGGTATTTTAAGCCTGTTTCAATGAAGATAGATAGATTATTAATTTCCGTATTAATAGCGACGACGTTTGTTTTCGGACAGGCGTATGGCATGCTGAAACCAAGTTACAGAATTGCGACGGCCTCCCCGGAAAGTGTAGTCAGTACCACTCCAATTCGTATTTGTGCATTAAGAGTCAGCTTCCCGGCAGATGATAATAACGCCACGACCGGCACCGGCCAATTTTTAACAGAAGCTACTACTCCCTGCGAGGATTTTGTGGTCGATCCGGCTCCCCATAGACGGGCATATTTCCGCGATCATATCTGTTCATTGGCTAGCTATTATAATCATGTTTCCGGTGGTAATGTCAACATCGATACGGTTAATTCCACGATTTTTCCGCTGACGGATGACAGCAGTTTTCAGGTTTCGCATGCGATGGCCTATTACCATCCGTTTCTGGTCGAAGATTCGGTGGACTTGCGTTTGACCGAATTGTTGGTTGAGGCCGTGCAGAAAGCCGATGCGGTTGTGGATTTTTCGCAATTCGATGTGGTTATAGTATTTCATGCCGGAGTCGGCCAGGACTTTGCCATTACACTCGATCCGACCCCTTATGATATTCCTTCGGCATATTTAAACCGTAACGACCTGCAGAATTATTTTAAGACAGATGATCCTACGTTTCAGGGTATCCCGGTCGAGAACAGCACTGCATATATCGATCGGGGATTGATCCTGCCGGAAAGCCAGAATCATTTGCTGTACGATAACTGGGAAGATGTTTTCGGTAGTGCCAGCGCGCCTTGCGA
>JAZDEI010000193.1:0-7187 GCA_043808945.1 Fidelibacterota bacterium
TATTATCAATCGGCAATTTGAATCAGCGGTAGCAAAGTCAAAGATTGTGATCAAAGAGAATCCGGATACTGAAGCCGAATACAAGGCCATGTTTGGTCTGTTCAATCTTTATGCAACCGATCTGGAAGATAAAGAAAATGCTCAAACAGTGCTGGATGCCATGAAAGCCAAATATGCTGATTACGGTTTGACCCAGATGGCACAGTTCGAGATGGGCGAAACCGTGGACTGGCAGTTAGCCAAGCCGATTGCTTTCCGGAAAGAGCCGGAAGTCGTTTCAATATTACCGGATAAATATCAATTGAAACCGAACTATCCAAATCCGTTTAATCCTACAACGAACATCAGTTTTGCTTTACCGGAAGCATCTAATGTTCAAATCAGCATCTACGACCTGACCGGCCGCGAAATTTGGCGGAGTACTAAAACCAGTTATACTGCCGGTAACTACACGATTACCTGGAATGGCGTCGATCAATCCGGGGCTAATGTTGTCAGCGGCATTTATCTGGTTCGGATGGTTACTTCCAAATACACGGCAACTCAGAGAATCGTATTGATGAAATAAATTAGCCGATCTGAGGTATCCTGTATTTTAAAGAGCAAGAAAGAAAAATATTTTAAATTGCCTATTGATAAAAATGCCGTGAGCCCACATATTCATCTTGTGAAATAAAATAATAGGTGCAAGCGATGTTCTGCGAGCGAAACTTTCGAGAAAGTTACCCGACGGAGGATTGCAGACTCAGAAGGCTTTCTTTCAAGATAAGTCGTTTTTACTTTTTGGTTATACTTCTGATCATAAAGGGTATATCCGGGCAGACTTTTAATATCCAGGGCAATGTTGTCACTGAAGATCTGACGCCAGTCAAATATGCTGCGGTGACCTTTATTGATCAGAACGATACGACCCAAAGATTCTCTACAGTGACAGATACTCTGGGAGACTACCGGTTGAGCGTCACGACCGCCATCGATCACCTTGATTTCAATCTGCCGTCAACGATTGAATTAGCCCAGAATTATCCTAATCCGTTTTCGGGTAGCACATTGATACGCTATCAAACCGCTAAGTCAGCGGAAGTGAGTATTAAGATTTACAATCTACTGGGACAGGAAGTACGAGAATTAAAGTCTCCATCTCACGCCGCGGGAGTGTATGGTTTAACCTGGGATGGTAAAGACAATTATAGCAAGTTAGTGGCTTCGGGAATATATTTTTATCAGTTACAGGCTGGTAATGAAATCAAAGTTAAGAAAATGCTTTATGGATTAGGTGGAGCGAACACCTATACCGGAAGTGATCTTAATTCTATGAATTATATAAGGGCTTCTTCCCTCCCAATGGAATTGAATAAGGAGAAAAAAATTTCTGTTAACACCGGTACATTTAGTGTTAAGATAGAAAATACTGATAGCACGAGGCCCAGAATAATTCAAGAAGAAATATCTGATATCGATGTTAAGCAAGACATGTCTTTATATTTTCATGTTGAACCTGATACTTCAAGAATTTTATGGGGGCAAAGCATTGAACATATCGAAATAGGATTTGATTCCTTATCAGTTATTAAAGAGCTTGGGCCTCCTTCTTACATTCTCGATGGCGATTTTAACGGATATATACTGTGTTACGATGTCGGCAGGCTAAAATATACATTCGTTACTATTTCTAAAGATCCCTATTTTGGACTGGGTGTAATAAGCGTCGTTGTCGAGGGGCCATATCCAGGTACTACAATTGAAGGTGTTGGAATAAACTCTGAACGGGATTTTGTAATTAATGCAATTGGGAATCCTGATACAACAAAAAACGAAGGAGATCCGCTCTTTTATGATGTTTATTACTATGCGAAAAACAGATTCGTAAATAATTATGAATATAACCTAATTAAAAGGATTGTCATGAATCCACCAAACAGTAAACCATAAGATTGGAGGAAGTAATTATGAAGAAAATGAACTCCCTTTTTCGCACATACTGGTTAATTTTTATTTTGATAATTGCTACTATCACACCGGCCTTTTCGTATGATTATTTAGTTGAAAAACTTGAATCAATAGTAAGAAGATCTACAGATATTTTTGTTATTAAAGTTCTTGACATAAAACAATCAATTGATGAACATAATGCTCCTATCAGAATTGTAAAAATGAAAGTAAATGAAATACTTTTTGGTAAATCTATTGATTCGATCATCGTTCTTAATTTTCCGATAATTGAATATGAAGGAGTGACTAAATTGGTTTTAGTTATCCTGCGCAATGGAACCAATTTGATCCCGATAGATCGGGGCTGAAAACTGGTTCTTCCGCCACACAATTAATGACCACCAATGACCATTGAATAACAGTTCCGATATAAATCGGGACGAATGACTATTGTATGACAATCGAGTGACAATTGCCTGACTATTACCAGTCACAGCCTTGACGTTCTGCACGGAATGTCATAGATTATTGGTGTCTTTTAATTGTAATTCCAAATGTGAGCAGAGAATATGGCAGACAGTGATTCGCCGACCCCCAAAGCCTACTGGATGGTCACTTACGGTGACATGGTCACGCTCTTGCTGACGTTTTTTCTGCTGATGATCGTCATCCTGAACGAAGCCGAAAACAATATTTACCGGATGGTCAACCTGCTGTTGAACGAGGCCGAACAAAATTTGACCCAGTACGTTCGGCAGAATAAACTCGACAGATATATTCATGTTACTCGCACGACCAAAGGTGTGCAACTGACAATCAGCGGCGAGTATTTCTTCGACATTAATTCTGCCGAGATAAAACCGGAACTCCAGGGAATACTGGCCTATATCGGCGGAACGCTGAGGCAATCCCGCCTGCTCGGTATTCAGGAAGATCCGGAACTGCGTGGTTTTTATGATGCTTTACGTAAGGCCAATCACGATCTGAATGTGGAAATTCGTGTCGAAGGCCATACCGACAACTGGCAAATCCGCGGCGGCAAATACAAAAACAACTGGGAACTCAGCACCGCCCGGGCGCTGGAAGTCGTGCAGTATATCAGTTCGTCATCGGGTATTCCCGAAGCGATGTTTTCATCCCTGGGTTACGGTGAATTCCGGCCGATTGCCGATAATAATACACCCGAAGGACGCAGTAAAAATCGGCGGGTGGAGATTTTCATCGACGCCGACATTACGGCTAACGACCAGGCCAAATAAACCGAATTATATCCGATCCGCAGTTACGGATTCAATGGCTCGAAAACCAGATTTGAATAAACCGTAACGTAATCTTTTTCCAGAACCAGAGTTTCGTCTTTCGAACTGATCCTGATTTTTCGCAGAGTACCGTCCGGCATCTCTATCTCGACTTCGTTCTGGATCGGTTGCGGTCCGGCGAATTCAAAGACTGGCCGGTAATATTTTGATATATCGACTGTTCCGATTGGAATTTCCTTGCCGAGCAGTTTCAGGTAGAGTTTGACTTTGGCTTCCTGTACCTGGACTTTGATGCGGTTGGTTTCCCGCAGGTACTCGATTGATACCGCGCCGTGCGCCTTTTCGGTGGTTTCAAAAGCACCGGCCTTTAATTTGACTTTGGCTTCGAAATTAGCCGTTCCCGGTTCAATGTCAATTACCGGATCGACGACGACCCAGTTGTATTTGATATTGTTCTTTTCACCCTTGCCGGTTACTTTTCCGATTGATTGGAAAAAGGCATTCAACATGTTCTCATGCAGGCTGACGGCCACATGTTTGGGCGGCTCGGATGGTTGCTGTCCGGTTATCATTTCCGGTCGGAACAAAGAGATAATTACCATGCACGCAATTAACCACCGGGTGGTTTTCATATTTCCTCCCTTAATAAGTTACAGAAATGAATTTATGGCACTAAATCTCATTTGTCTGAGACTCAACGCAGATTTGAAGTCAATTTCACCGAACCGGAAAATATTCGGAAGTGGTGAGCAAAGATCTATTCGGCTGGCGTTTCAGCCGTAGCGGATTCTTTCTTTCCTTGTTTCTGAATAATGCTGATTACGACCAGCGCAACTAATCCGATAGCGATAATCGCCGCCAGAATTTTAAAAATCACTTGAAGGAATTTCATACTGTCCCTAAAAATTTCAGGATGTTTTCTTTAATAGCTCGGCCGCCTCTTTTTGCATGGCTTTGTCCGAGTCGGACTGAGCCGGAATGGCCAGAGCCTGTTGCAGGTTCTTTTTGGCTAAGTCTTTTTTCTTCAGGTTAATCTGCGTCTTAGCGAGCCAGAGCAGGTGGCGAATTTCACCCGGTTTGAGATTGTGAGCCTTCTGGAAAAATTTTTCGGCATCTTCGAACGACGCCTTGGGCGGCGTGGCATAGATCAGGCTGGCAATTTGGCGTTCCGCCCAGCTCAGATCGGCCAGCGCGAAATTCCAGCGTCCCATGACGTGGTAATTCGAATCGTTTTGCGGATCAAGAGCGATGGCTTTCTCGGTATGTTCGCGGACGGCATAAGAATTGGTGATTTTCTGCTTGGTGCCTTCAACTTCTCCGATTCGTCCGATCAGGATGGCGTAGTATTGATGACCGCCGGCGACATTCGGAGCCAGTTCGACGCACTTTTTAGCGTATTCAAAACCGGGGTAGATATTGGTTTTCTGAACTTCCAGAACATCCGGTTGCTGATCGGAGAAATCGAAATACGCCCGGGCGATCTTCCAGAGGATTTCAGGATTTTTAGGGTCCAATTTCTCGGCCTCGCGCAGTTTGGCCATCGTACCATTGTAGTCATCGGCATCGTGTAGTTTTTCCGCCTGATCCAGAATGGCTTTGACTTTGGCGGACTGCGGCATCAGGCAGACCGGTAAGGCAATTAACAGCAGACCGGTCAGGAATAGTTTGCTGGTTTTTGAGAATGAATGTTTTTGCATGCGAACCTCTTCTTTATTTCGTTGTGAGTGATAGTACATCCGGTAGTCAGGCCGGTCAATTGAAGTATTCCCGCCGAGCGGTTAAAAAGCCTCGGAGAAGGTGAATTTTAGTTCACGGGTCATGAAATCGACTTCCTTGCGATTCAGCAAAATGTTGTTAAAATCGATCTCGACGGTGAATTTATCGACGAGTCTCCAGCGAACGCCGGCATTCAGATAACCGCGCCCTCTGCCCAGCATGGATTTATCCGAGTGGTTATCATTCAAAGCCGCATCGTATTCAGCGAGTATGGCGATCTCGGAGTTCAGGTCTTTATCGATTCCCAGGAAGAAGCTGGGATCGGCGTCATGGTCGGTTTTTTCAAGTGGATTGTAGTTAATGCCGCCATGCACGCCGAGATTACCAAGGAAGCGATAGTTTTTACTCAGAGCGACATAAAATCCGCGCGCCTTGGTTTCGTAGCGCTTCAGGGAATCGATGTAATTGCCGAAACCTTGCGAGGAAAAACCGAGTACCAGCGCCGGCCAATTGACGGATTCTTCGGTAAAGCGATACTTGATCTCAACGCCAGGCTGGCGATACCAGTTGATTTTCTGGTCGCCGATAATCCCGCCGCCGCCGTACGCCACGCCAAACATAAATCTTTCCGATACGCCTACGCTGATCTGTCCCCAAAGCCCGCCGTCCGGAAAGAGTCGGCATTCGACGCCATAAGAGCCACGTGGCAAAACTCCGGCGGTTGGAATTGTCACCAGATTGATTGGCTGGTTGACGGCCGATTCATTCTGGGCCGTCAGGCCGTTAGCCAGAGTGATTAATAAAAATACCGAAAATAACTGCTTTCTTTTCATATACTGCTCTCATCTTTGCCTGAATATACATTGATACAGGCTGAAAATCAAATGAGTTTTACAGTAGCGAAGTCCAGAGGTAAAAATGACGCAGATCAAACAATCTGACTCAAAATTTGATAGTTTGTTCCGGACGTTATATATTCCGGCAATCTTTTGTATGGGCTAATATGCAGAATAAAACAACAAAACCCGGGAAACCAAAAGCCTCCGGCCGAAAAAAACCGGCTAATAAAAAAAGTTTTACTATTCCTTTTGATGTAGCAGTATTAATTTTGTGCGGTGTTTTGATTTTCATCCTGATTGTTATTATAAATCGGAGTTGTTCTAAAAATGAGGATCAATTGGAGAAAATGAAAATCAATATTGAAAAACTGGTTCTGGCCCCCCAGACGGAAGGTGCGCAAATATGAAAAGTTTAGGTGTTCTAATAGTTGCAGTCAGTTTGGTTCTATTGGTACTGGAGCATTTAAAACTGATCGACGTGTTTGGAATAGTCGGTCTGCTGACCGGTCTGTTCGCGGTCATGTTCCCCGATAAAGCCGAAGAACTGGTTGCTAAATTAAAATCCGGTAAACTGAAATAATCTGACACCTGCCCTAAGATTATTCCCTAAAATGATCTAAATAATCTTATGCGACCGGAATTGCGGCAATCTTGCTATTTCAACGGATTGGTTGGCTTAGTCGTAACCAATAGTCCGGAATTTTATCCAAAACGAGCGTACCTTTAAAGATTTATTAGGAGTTTGAATGCCACTGTTTGAATATGAATGTCAGAATTGCGGGGAAGTTTTCGAAGAATTGGTGTTTTCCAGCCGCGTCACCGATGATGAGATCAAATGTCCGCATTGTGGTCTTAACCGAGCCAAAAAGCTTATTTCAGCTCCGGCGCTCGGCAATTCTTCCGGTGGAACATCAACCGGAGGGCATTCCTGCGGAACGGGCGGCTTTTCCTGAGCGCATTGATATCCGGCAGTTGCCGGAAACGATAGATATTATTAACAAAGGAATTGAGTATGCAATACAGGCAAATCGGTAACAGCGATCTGAAAGTCTCGGAAATCAGTTTGGGCTGTTGGACGCTTGGCGGTTTGAATTGGGTGAACGGTACGCCGAATGGCTGGGCGAATGTCGATGAGAACGAAGCGATCACGGCGATTAATTACGCCATCGATAAGGGCGTGAATCATTTCGACAATGCCGATGTTTACGGCAACGGCCGGGCGGAACGTTTGCTGGCGAAGGCGTTGGGAGCGCGCAACAAAGATGTCATTATCGCGACCAAAGTTGGCTGGTTTCCCGGGACGGCTCGGCACGCTTATGAACCGCAGCATATCCGTCATCAGCTGGAACAATCGCTGGTGAATTTAAAGCGCGATTTCGTCGATATTTATTACTTTCATAACGCCGATTTCGGACGCGACGATGCCTATCTCGATGATGCC
>JAZDEI010000194.1:0-19816 GCA_043808945.1 Fidelibacterota bacterium
GATGGATTCAAAATCGATGCCTTCGACGGAAACACCGGCCGCGATAAACACTTCATTGGTTTCATGATATTTGCCGTGCGGCAGGGCGATTCCTTTTCCGATGCCGGTTGTCATCAGCTTTTCACGCTCGATCACGGCCTGACGGGCGGCCTCCGGATGGGCAATTAAACCCGCTTCGTACAGGCGTTCGACCAATATTCCAATGACTTCCTCTTTCGTTTCGGCCGAGAGCGGAAAGACGATCAGCCGCGGTGTCAGGATTTTAGTAAGTTCCATCAGGTTTTTCTTCAATCTCAAAAAATGTGAACCAAATTTAAAAGATTATGCTCTCTTGCACAAATTTTATGTCAGGATTGAGTAGAGGTGTCGGGCGATGGTCATGCAATTGTCAGACAATAGTCATTCGTCCCGATAAATCGGGACTGTCATTTGTGGTCATTTATCGTAGAGACGCCTCGATAAATCGGAACTGTTATTTGGGGACATTGATTGCCGAACGCATGGGAACGACAAAATCATCCTGTAAATCCTGTCTCGCCGAGATCACTTCGTGATTAATCTTGTTAAAAAAATCACCCACCATGCGACGGCCGGTTTTCTAATCCCGAGACTAATGAGCACTCCGGAAAAATGAATAACCGGAAATTGCTATCTGTGGCCAAAAATAATTAAGGCTTTGGTTTGGAACGAAGAATAATCATAACCGACCGCGCAAATAAAACTATCGGTTATATCCAAACTATAAATCCTATCATTATTATTGTACAATTCGGAATACCACTTCCATTTTACTCCGTCGTAATGAAACATTGAACCACTCTCACCAGCAATGAAAATATCATATGGATTATTTCCGCGGATCTTAAAAGGATAGGCAAAATATCCCGTTGCCAGCCATACCTTAATCTCAGTATAGGTTGTCGGAGATTGTATATCATCGAATGTGAATAATCCCTCTCCTCCGGCGATCCAGATTTTCTCAGAGATAGGATCGGTCCAGACAGTCTCACAACGTGGTGTCAGGGTGGAATCTCCCAGCAGATTACAACTACGGTCAGCATAACGTTCATAGATTTTCTGCCAACTTCCATTATGATAGTACAGTACTATGGATGGAGATTTATATCGGATATTGCCTCCAGCCCAGATATGCTCTTCTCCAGTTTCGTCATCGACATACCCCCAGATATCTGTCAAATCAACCTCCGTTCCGCTTTCCATCTTGCTGAACATCGAGCCGTCGAAATGGACAATGGAACCGTTCGATCCCACAAAGTAGATATTCGATGGTGAGGAGGCCCATATTGCAGTTACCTCGCCGTCATCATCATCAAGAACGCCCATATTCCATAAGTGGTATCTCTCCCATTCATTACCGTTCCAATGATATATAATACCGGTTACAACCCAAATATTATTTTCAGAAAAGTAAAAAATACCTTCACCAGTAATTCCTGGTGCTCCAATTAACTCATAATTCCAGGTAATACCATTCCATTTTGCGACATTGTAGTTTTGCTGTCCTGAATATAGAGCGGTCGAATCATCAATCACTAAAGCGCCGACAACCCAGATGTTGTTTTCATCCACAATCCAGACATCTCTTAAGTAACTGCCATAATCGCCCAGGGTTTGGACATCCCAGGTAAAATCGTCACCGGATGCTTCTGGGGTTGTGACGTTGACAGATAAGCTGGAATCAACTACTTCATCATTATCCAATACCAGTAATTGATAACGATATTCGGTGGAAGGTTTCAGATGCGAAATAGTAACCACTGTATCTTTCCCAATCAGATTTCTGGAAATCATTACCATCGAATCCTGTTTTAACTCAAACTGACGAACCGAGCCGGAATCTGAGATTGAAAAATAAAGACGAACATATTGTGGAGCGGTTTCTTTAACTGATAGAGTGATTATGTAGTGAGACTTTTCCGGTTCGGTCGGGCATTCCCGGCAGGACATGGCGAGGATAGCCACGAGCGCCAAAAACAGGGCGAGTAATGTAATTCTGGATTTCTGGTTATGGCCGGACAACATCGTATTTCCTTTTTTCCTCAGGATAAACTACGGCCTATTTCAGATAAATTCAACGAAGATATTTAGAAAGGCGTCGGGCGATGGTCATTCGGTAGTCATTCGCCTCAAAACGGGTCTGGCATACGATTGCCAGTCTATTTCAGGACGACACACAATTTGAAATCTCCAATCTCCAATTTTCAATTTACAATTGAAGTGGTTTTAGAATGTCAGCGAAAAGACTGTTTCCTGACCGGGCGATGAGTGCGCTGTGATCGAGCCGCCATGCAAGCGCATGATCTGGCGGGCGAGACTCAGACCGACGCCGGTGCCGTGAGTTTTGGTGCTGTAAAAAGGCAGAAATATTTTATCCAGAAGTTCGGCGGCGATGCCGGAACCATTGTCTGCGATGCGGATAATTTTTTGCTGTTCTGCCTGATAAGCGTTGAGTTTGATAATTCCACCGGCCTGGTTTTTCAAAGCCTCAACCGAGTTTTTTAACAGGTTAAGGATCGTCTGAGAGATTAATTTTTCGTCGGCAAAGAGCGCCAAATCTTGCGGCTCGACTGTAATTTCCAGGCGTATTCCATTTTCGTCGAGTTGATTATGCATCAGTAATCCGGCGCTCTCCAGAAGTTCCCGGATGGCGACATTTTTCAGGTGGGGTTTCGGGACGCGGGTAAGTTCCCGGTACGATTGCACGAATTGCACCAGCCCTTTACTGCGCTTCGCGATGGCGCGCAGACCTTCGCGGATATTTTCGATCTGGTCGGGTTCCGCGAAACCGGCCTCGACCGGCCGATCCTGCTCGAAGATTTTTAAGATCGTCCCTGCTAATGAACCAATCGGCGTAATCGAATTCATAATTTCATGGGCCAGGACGCGAATTAACTTCTGCCAGGTGTCCAGTTCCTCCTGTTCGAGTTCGCCCCGGATATTCTGCAGTGAAACCAGCTTGATGGCCATAGTCTTGATTTTAAATTCAACAACCTTGACCGCCAGTTTGAGTGTTTCGTCATTCAGTTTGAAAGCGAACAGGCGTTGATACCCGGATTTTTGGTTGACAAACTGGGCCGCCAGTCCAGGAGCAGTGCGCTCCAGATCGAAGATATTCTTGAGGTAGTCGAGGCCTAACAGGTTTAGAGCGGCCTGATTGATCAATTCGACGGCGCCGTCCGGCCGGAAAGCGATCAGTCCGACTCCGACATGCTGAATGGTCGTCTGGAAAAACAGGTGTTCGCTCTCTTTTTCAAGTTTAGCCTGGCGGATTACGTTGATAATCCGGTTGTAGGTCAAATTGAGTTCGCGGAAAGTCGCGTCATTTTCCGGGACGCTCAGGACGTTATCCATGTATTGCAGAGATTCCAAAAATTGACGCAGGTCGCGGTTAGTGCGACGGACATACCGGATCAGATCATAAGTCAGCCAAATCCAGATACCCGCGACGGCGAATTTGGTAACTACGAGATAGTCTTTTGATAAACTCCAGACAAAAACGGCGCTGACTAATGAGATTGCCAATACCCGGAAAGTGACTTTGACGCTAAAGCGACTCCAGGCCATATTTTTTCAACTTATTGTAGAGGGTTTTGCGGGAAATGCCGAGCAGGCGCCCGGCTTGCGCGATGTTTCCGCCGGTGGCGCGCAGGGCTTTCCGGATGGTATCGCGTTCATTTTCTGCAAGGTTCAGAGAGCCAGGATGTTGTTCTGCGCTACGCTGGGTAGATTGCAGGAAGAAATCGTCGCCGTCGATGATATTCCCGTCGCAGAGAATGATGGCTTTTTCGATGGCATGTTCCAATTCGCGGATATTGCCTTGCCAGGTGTGTTTTTTAATTTTCGTGATAGCGGCCGGCGTTATGCGCAAATGGGATTTATCGTATTTAGCCCCATATTTATTGAGGAAAAAGTCGACCAGCGCGGGAATATCTTCCAGGCGTTCGCGTAAAGGTGGCAGGTCGAGCTGAATGGTGTTAATGCGGTAGAGCAGGTCTTCGCGAAATTGTTTATCCTGCACCATTTGGTTGATCGGGCGATTGGTGGCGCAGATCAGACGAATATCGATCGGAATCGTTTCATTCGATCCCAGACGAACGACTTCCCGGTTTTGGATAACAGTCAGCAGTTTGGCCTGCATAGCCGGCGGGATGTTACCGATCTCATCCAGAAAGAGAGTCCCGCCGGAAGCGATTTCAAAGCGGCCGGCCCGATCCTGCCGGGCGTCGGTGAAAGCGCCGCGCACATGCCCGAACAGTTCGCTCTCGAACAAGGTCTCGGTGATTGCTCCCAGGTCCACACTAACGAATACCTCGGCCGAACGTTTTGAGCGCCGATGAATTTCACGCGCGATCAGCTCCTTGCCAGTGCCGTTTTCGCCCAGGATCAGGATGTTGGCGTCGGTCTGCGCCACTTTATTAATAATGGCGAGCACGCTCTGCATGGCCGGCGAATCACCGATGCACAGGGTATAGTTCTGATCAATTTTTTCCGCTAAATGCTTTTGTTTATCCTTCAGGCGACCGATTTCCAGCCGGGATTGGCGCAATTTATAGGCTGATAGCAGACGCGCCAGCAATTTTTCCTCATCCCAGGGTTTTTCGATAAAATCAGTTGCCCCTTCCTTAATGGCTCTGACCGCCAGCTCAATATCGGCATAAGCCGTCATAAAGATAATCACTGCCGCCGGATCATGCTTCAAAATCTCTCTCAGCCAGTAAAGACCTTCGTTTCCGGTGTTAATACCCGCCTTGAAATTCATATCCAGCAGGATCACATCGAAGCGCGTGTTCTGAATCTGCCAGGGGATCAAATCCGGATTTTTCTCGGTGTGTACTTCCTGGAAATGATTTCCCAGGCAAAGGCGTAATGCGATCAGGATTTCTTCATTGTCGTCGACAACCAGGATCTTTGCATTATATTTTGCCATCAGTTCAAATTCCTTTTAGGGTCCTTTGGTCGTTTTGGTCATTACTTCGCCGGTTGAAACATACGCTTTTTTCATTCACAAACTCAAGAAAAACTTCCTGCAAATTTAGTGACAGACTAATCGTTATCCTTGACTGAAGCTCTTATTCGGGAACCTGCGACCAGGGACTCCGCAGAACTATTTGACCGCAGCCGGGAGCGCCTGTGTACAAATTACTCAGCGGCTGTATAAAAATTACAAGTATCGCGCGTTTGGCCGGCGATGCAACCGTCGAGTAACCGGCATTAATAATTCTGGCACAGGAATTGGTTTAAAGAACGGTGACAATGTTAAGAGAAAGGAAACAAGATGATTACTACCAAGAACCTGTTTAAAATATTCCAAACAGATGAAGTCGAAACGACTGCCCTGAATGGTGTCAATCTGGAAGTAAACGGAGGTGAGTTCGTCGCCATTATGGGGCCCTCCGGCTGTGGAAAGTCGACCCTGTTGAATATCCTGGGTTTACTGGACAATCCCTCGGATGGTGAATATTACTTTGCCGGGCAGGAGGTCGGCCGTTTCTCCGAAAGCCAGCGTGCCAACCTGCGGAAAAATAACATCGGTTTCGTTTTTCAGAGTTTCAACCTGATCGATGAACTTACCGTATACGAAAATGTCGAACTGCCTTTATTGTATCTGAAAATGCCCGGCGCGGAAAGAAAAAAACGCGTCACGCAAAAACTGGAACAGATGAACATTTATCAGCGCCGGAATCACTTTCCCCAGCAACTCTCCGGTGGTCAGCAACAGCGTGTTGCGGTCGCGCGGGCAGTCATCACCGATCCCAAAATAATTTTGGCGGATGAACCGACTGGTAATCTGGATTCGACGCATGGAGATGAAGTCATGGCCATGCTCGGCGCCCTCAATCAGGCCGGGACGACAATTGTAATGGTGACGCATTCTCCGGCCTATGCCGAATATGCCCAACGCGTGGTGCATCTTTTCGATGGACAGATCATAACCGATCAACAGAATAACAACTACCACCTGTGAAAAATTGAAAGGATCGACCTGCATGCCACACTTTTTAATTAAGACAGACCAGACAATAAACAGAATCACAGTTGACAGACAAATCAGATTCGACCAGGAGAAAGATATGATGAGACTAAAAACGCTTCCGATAATAATCGCTGTGTTAATGGCTGTTTCCGGTTGCTCGATCGGCTCGGAAACCGGGAATTTGACGATTGCGACTCTTGAAAAACCGATTCCACGAACGGCGGTCGTTCGCGCCGCGTCCCAGGATTTCTGGGAAGCTATGCATCATTTTGATTTCGACTATGTGAATCGCCAGCCGGTCGGCGAGACCTACCGGCAATTCGCGCAAGGCTTGCAGTTGGTCATGGCCGGCGAACAGGCGTCTGCCGAAACATTATTTACCACGCTTTTTGAATCTACCGGTGACTCGCTTATCCGGCAGAACGCGGCTGAAATCCTCCAGTCAATTTATAACAATCAGGATAAATGGAGCGAACTGGTTGACCTGAGTGCCAGACTGCCGCACGGGTTGGACGAAGACAATACTGTTTTCATGGCCAAGGCTTTCACTCAAGCCTTGCCGGAAAGTTATCATTTTCCGGATCAACCGGTAACCTTGGCGACGAAATTGAGCATTTCCGGCGTCCCGATGGTAGAAGTCAAAGTCAATGGTATCTCAAAGCGCTTCTGGATCGATACCGGCGCCGAAATGACGGTGTTGTCATCGGCTTTTGCCGCAGAATGCGGAGTAACTCCCATTGGTACAGATGCGGCCAGAATCGGGACATCAACCGATATCAAAATCTCCATGCGGCCAGGCGTTATCCGGGAATTCCGGATTGGCGGCCTGCTGATCGAAAATCACCCGGTCATAATCCTTGACAAGAAAGACCTCGAAGTCCGATTATTCAAGATCTTCCGTCTGTTGAAGATTGACGGGATTATTGGCTGGAACGTGCTGAAAAATCTCGACCTGACATTGGATTACAAAAATCTTACGACGACCATCCGTCCACCGGTCAGACGTCAGTCTGCCGAACGGAATTTTCACTTTTTGAGTCAGCCGCTGGTCAGCCTGACCGATACTCTCGGAGCGCCTTTCTATTTCTTTCTGGATGTCGGAGCCAACCGCACCACGCTCTATGAACCGGCATTGCAGAAGATAGACACATCACGGGCTGTCTCGAAAAACGCCCTCGTCGGCGGAGCCGGTGGTACTCAGCATGTAAAAACAAGAGAGATTCCGCAGGTAGCGCTGGTACTCGGCGACCATCGTTTAAATTTCGCCAACCTGAGCCTGCACGGCGACGGGAAAGAAGGCTTCTTTTATTTCGACGGTGTTTTGGGTAGTGATATAGCCGAAAGAGGCACACTGATCCTTGATTTTCAGAACGGGCGCTGTGAATTGAAAATGCCGGAATGAGAAAGTGAACGGATGACGATCATAAAAGAAATTGCCCTCGGTTTCCGGTTGGTAAGAAAGCACGCCCTTTTCTCCGTCATCAATCTGATCGGACTCTCCGTGGGATTTTCGGTAGCGCTGGGTATTTTTCTATACATAAGCGATGACCTCGGCTATGACCGGATGTTCCTGGAAAAAGGTGAAATATATCGGGTCGCGACTCAAACCCGTACACCGGATGGAGAAGCTTTTTTGGCATCTTCGCCCCGCGCCCTGTACGCTGTTCTGGAGAAGGATTTTCCCGGAATTTCAGCGGCGGTCAGCATCAGCAACGGACAGGATGCGATCGTTAAAACCGCAGGCGGCGATCTGTTTTTTGAAAAAGCGGGACTGTACATGGTTTCAGCCCATTTCCGGCAGGTTTTTCCATTACATTTAAAGTTCGGAAATCCCGACAGAGTTCTGGCCAACCTGCAAGAGGTAAGCATTTCCAGCAGTGTCTGCGAAAAATATTTCGGGAAGAGCGATCCGGTTGGAAAAAGCCTGACAATCAACGGCCAGGACTGGTTGATCGGGGGAGTTCATGCAGATATTCCACGCCAAAGTCATTTGCCGGAAATGGCATTAGTAATCGCGGCTCCCGCGATAATTGATATTCCCGATCTCCGGGAAGACTGGATTTGCGTGAAGACCTATTTTAAAACGAATGCACCGGTCAAAAAGGAGAACCTGGAAAAGCTAATCAACGATTATCTTCGTCGGGAGAGTCCGAAACAAAACGGACAAAATCCAGCGCCAATGTCTTTTCGGCTACAACCGCTGCAGACCATTCATCTGTATTCGCATTGTCATGATGAGTTCAAAAAACCGTCCAATCCGGCTTTACTATGGGGATTGGTGCTGATCGGCGCAATAGTCCTGGGATTAGCCGTGTTTAATTTTATCAATCTGGCGACTGCTCAATTTCTGGGGCGCGCCCGTGAAATCGGGATTCGACGCATCAGCGGAGCCACCCGGACCGACATTTTCCGCCAGTTTATGATTGAGACCGCCTGTATCTCGGTAATCGCGTTTTTAGCGGGCCTCGTGCTGGTCGAGCTATTCCTGCCGCTGGTTAATCAAAGTACCAACCGGCAACTGGAGTTGGCATTTTTCCGGAACGGTTGGTTGGATGTTGGGGCCATCTCACTACTCGTTATGATCACCCTATTGGCAGGCAGTTACCCGGTCTGGTTGGCCAGTTCGGTCCGGTTGATGGATATTATGAAAAACCGTTTGCCCGGGCAGTATTCGCGCCATTTTATACGGAATAGTGTGGTAATCTTCCAGTTTACAATGGCGATAATACTGATCTGCCTGGCTATGCTGATTTATCACCAGGTAAATTTTATGAAGACAAAAGCGGTGGGTTTTAATCCGCGCAGGGTGTTGGTCATTCCGGCTCAATCGGCCCAAATGGCGCGCGCCTACAAGACGCTTTTTCCAACCATTCAGACAGAGTTAACCCGAAATCCGGCGATTATTTGCGTGACGTCGCAATTGAATCCTCCCGGTCAAATGGGTAATTATGACGTTCTGCAGTTACTGGATGAAGGTGGTCAGAAAGAACTGTTCGCGGCCTGGCAATTTGTCGATGAGAATTACTTCAGGGCTTATGAAATGCCGCTGATAGCCGGACAAAATTTCGTGCGTCAGGCAAGTATTGATGGTAAAAACGCTTTTATCATCAATGAAACCGTCGTCCGAAAATTTGGCTGGTCGCTGCCTGAACAAGCCCTGGGTAAGCGCTTAAAGCTCTGGATGTTCGAAGGACCGATTGTCGGAGTCGTTCGTGATTTCCATTATCAATCCCTGCACTCACCGATTGGGCCGGTGGCATATTGTTTTACATCCGACTTTTTCCCTGAATCGATCAGCCTCAAATTGAGTTCCAATGATAATGACGCCGACTTGAATTTTATTAAGGGAAAATGGCGGGAATTTTTTCCCAATAATCCGTTTGAATATTTTTGGCTGTCGGATGTTTACGACCGTTTTTATCAAAGCGAGGAGCAAATCAGTTGCATGACGATCTTATTTGCCAGCCTGGCCCTGGTGATTGCCTGTCTCGGTCTGTTCGGTTTGGCCGCTAATTACGCCAAGAGTAGCACCAAAGAGATCGGTGTTCGCAAAGTTATGGGCGCCCACACGGCCGAGATTACCCTGATGATTATCCGAAAATTTATTGTGTTAATATTGATCGCCATGGTGCTGGCCTGTCCGCTCGCCTGGTACCTGATGCGGCTCTGGTTGCTAAATTTTGCCTACCGTGTCCCGATCAGCATCGCGGTCTTTTTATACGCGGGATTTTGCGGTTTGGCGGTTGCCCTCCTGACCATCGGATTTCAGGTTTGGAAGGCCGCCACCGCCAATCCGGTCGATAGTTTAAAATATGAATAGCTAAGTTTGCCAATCATGCAAACTGAGAACTGATAAGAAGAGGTAATAGGTATGTTCAGAAATTATACCAAAGTAGCCTGGCGCTATTTAATGAAATTCAAGAGTTATACCTTCATCAATGTATTCGGATTGACGGTCGGTTTGCTTTGTTGTATGCTCATTTTGACGTTCATTTTTAACGAATTGAGCTTTGAAGAGGGACATCTGAATAAAAAGAACATATACCGGGTGGCATTTGAATTGAATGTCGGTGACCGGCATGATAAGGTTGCGGCCGGAATGGCACCTCTGGGGCCAATGATCAAAACTGAATTCCCGGAAGTTATCAATACTGTCCGGTTTGAGCGAATGCGTCAGGAAGTCATCGAGTATAACGATAATCGTTTCCTGGAAAAAGTTCTTTTTTTCGTGGATTCCACGGTATTCGATATATTTACTTTTCCGCTCTTGAAAGGTGATCCGCATGAGGCTTTAAAACAGCCGTTTACGGTTGTGATTTCCGAGCGGACCGCTGCCAAATATTTCGGCCAGGAGGAACCGATCGGAAAAATTCTGCGCTTTCAGGATCGCCATGACCTGTTGATAACCGGCGTTTTAAAAGATATCCCATGGCAGACGCAGTTGCGGTGCGACTTCATGATTTCTTATCTGACACTGGAAAAAATCAGAGGCGCGGCCAACCAGAATTGGTTTCAGTTCGGCTCGCCCTACACTTATCTGCTGGTCAGGGATGGTTTTCGACCCGACGAGTTTGAGAAACGACTGCCTGAAGTTTTAAAAAAATATATTCCGGCAACCGGTCCGATTACGATTATTCCTCATCTGCAACCCCTGACGCAAATCTATCTGCGTTCCCATATGATCGGAGAATTAGAACCCTCCGGTCAGATTGGTTATATATATTTGTTTGCCGCCCTGGCCTTCCTGGTTATGGCAATCGCCTGTATCAATTTCATGAATCTGGCCACCGCGCGTTCGGCCTATCGCACCAAGGAAATCGGAATGCGCAAAGCCCTGGGAGCATCGCGGGCTTTACTGATAGTGCAATTTCTCGGAGAATCAGTGTTAATGGCGTTATTGGCGCTGGTACTGGGAGCCATTTTGTACGAACTGGTTTTACCGGTTTTCGAATCATTTCTGGGAACAAAGATTTCTTCCGGTAACGGATTAGGTCTCTGGATGATACCCGGTCTGATAATCCTGGCGATTATTATCGGGATAATCACCGGAAGTTACCCGGCGTTATTTCTTTCCCGGCTGGAGCCGCTCAATGCCACAAAAAGTGCTTCTCACAAAGGCGCTAATCCGATTTTGCGGAAGGTCCTGGTGTTGTTTCAATTCGCGGCTTCGGTTATTTTGATCATCGCTACGATCATCATTTTTAAGCAGCTCTATTTTGTGCGGAATACGAATCTGGGATTTGACCGGGATAACGTTATAACTGTTTCCATGCAGGATCCGCTGATCGCCAGCCGATCCACAATCCTGAAGAACGAACTACAGCAAATCCCGGCCGTCGTTCAGGTCAGCACATCTTCAGTTGTGCCGGGCGGGGGCCCACGAAGTGCTTTCAATGTCGAGGCCGTAGGTGTTCCCAGCGATGAAAATGTGGTTCTGCAGTTGATTTCGGTTGATTACGATTTCCTGGCTACTCTGGGGGCCGAAATCGTGACCGGCCGGGATTTTGACCGTCAGTTTGACAGTGATGAACACGCCGGAATTATTATCAATCAGGCGGCGGTTAAACGGCTTGGCTGGGCCGAGCCAATCGGGAGGAAAATCAGCTATCCGGATCAACGAAATTATGGCCA
This sequence comes from Fidelibacterota bacterium, assembly GCA_043808945.1. Classification (GTDB taxonomy): domain Bacteria; phylum Fidelibacterota; class UBA2242; order UBA2242; family UBA2242; genus JAGNGI01. Next base: position 11,627 of record JAZDEI010000194.1, read on the forward strand.
GTCGATCGAAGGCATTGTCATCGGCGTCGTGCACGATTTCACATTATATTCTTTGCGCGAAAAAATTGAACCGATTATGATTCAAGTCGATCCGGCCAATGTTGCTTACATGCTGATTCGCCTCCGGCCCGGTAATCTGGCCGGCGGATTGGCGGAAATTCAAAATTGCTGGCGGCGCAACTTGCCGAATGTCGCATTCGATTATTCCTTTCTCGACGAACAATTTGAAAGATTGCATCGCGGGGAAACCCGGTTAGGTCAGATTCTGCTGGCCTTTTCCGGCCTGGCGATTTTAATCGCCTGCCTGGGATTATTTGGCCTGGCTTCTTATACGACGGAGCGCCGCACAAAAGAGATCGGTATCCGGAAAACGATCGGTGCAAGCGTCATTGATCTTGTCGTCTTATTAACCAAGGATTTCCTGGTGCTTGTCCTGTCCGCAAATATCATCGCCGTGCCGGTGGCTTACTTTGCAATGCAAAAATGGTTAAATGGATTCGCCTTCAGGACTGGTATCACCGTCGGAGTTTGTATCGTTGCGATGCTGATCGCTTTCCTGATCGCTTTGCTGACGGTCGGGGGACAGGCCGCCCGGGCCGCCACGACCAATCCGGTCAAGAGTCTGCGATACGAATAAAGTCCCTGTAATACCGGGATTCTAACAATCCGGCTTGATTCCGGGGCACGGATACGCAACCGAATTGTCGCCGGATCAGATTGATAAAAACAAAATTGGAAAATACACCTGCGATACTAAATTATATCCGGTTCGATCGAAATAATCAGATGAGTGAACATGAATAAGTTTCCTTCAAAAATATTCGAAAATAAGATCGTAATCGGCGTCAGGGACCGAATTGCGGAGAGCGTTGACGAACTCTTTCAGAGCGAATTGTTCAAGGAATTGCTGAATCGTTTTCTCGACCGGCTGGAGAAGAAACAATCGCCGCTTCTGGACATTTTCGGCCATTACCCGCTCAATGCGAATGATCGGAAAATACTTTATGAAACGCTCTGCTACCTGACAAAGTTGGACAGTCATCTGATCCCGAACATTGTTCCGGGTAGTGAACAGCTGTTCGCCGACCGGCATGCTCTCAACGAATTTGTGGAACAATTGTATAATTACTGGCGCAGTTTCGACCGTTTCATAATCTGTGACTCGGCCAGTGAGAGTTTTGACAAGCGGCCCTACCGTACTTTCAATACAACTGTCGAGCGGTTGACGAACCTCGTCCGCCAGGCTTACCGCGACATGCAGGAAAATATCACCGCCCAGCATCCGCGGGTCTATCGCCAGGTGCACGCCGGGGCGGAAGTCGCTACGATTACCGTCGATTCGCAAAAGCCGCATTTCAGCGTTGAATACAGCCAGTTGAATACTATTTCGATCATCCGACAAGTATTGATCTATCCGCCGTTGATCCTGGAACCACCGACGAACAAGCGTCAGGGTGCTTTTCTGGAAATCTATGAAAATCCAATCAAATCGGTGGAACTGGACGATCGGCAATGGCTCTGTTTCCCGCTCAAGGTCGGAGCGCTGATCCTTTATGTCTATTTTCACGAGTCATTTTATGAATTGGGTTTTGCGCTCTGCAACCTGTTTGAGATGGCGAACGATAAGGATCTGCGCCGGAAGCCAGACGGCATTTTTCTGTACGGTATGGAAGATGAAAACCTGCGGCGGTTTAGTGACCTGCCGACGGTTTTCTACGAGGATAAGATCAACGATCTATTGGTGGGCGCCATTCCACGGGGCAAGGCCTTCGGATATTTCGGCTACCTTAAAAAAATGATCCTGACTCTGCATAACCTGAAGGTCATGCAAAAAGGTAATTTGCCATTTCATGGCGCTTTCGTCCAGATATTGTTGAAAACCGGCCATCAGGCCAATGTCCTGCTGATCGGCGATACCGGCGCCGGAAAATCCGAGACTCTGGAAGCTTTACGCCGGCTGGGTGACGAATATATCAAGGATCTGACCATCATCGCCGATGATATGGGATCGTTGATTATCCATGAGAAGGACGTTCTGGCCTACGGGACCGAAATCGGCGCCTTTCTGCGGCTGGACGATCTGCAACCGGGTTACGCATTCGGGCAATTGGATCGGGCGATCATCATGAATGCCAGCAAGACCAATGCGCGCATCGTTCTGCCGGTTACGACTTACGAAAATATTACCAAAGGCGTTCCGGTAGACTTCATTTTCTACGCTAATAATTATGAAAATGTCGACTCCGACCACCCGGTGATCGAACGTTTCGCTACCGCCGACGAGGCTTTCCACGTTTTTCGGGAAGGTACCGTCATGAGTAAAGGTACGACCACCACTATTGGTTTGGTGCACAGTTACTTCGCTAATATCTTCGGGCCTTCGCAACGCAAGAATATTCACGACGAAATCGCGCACAAATACTTCGCGCACTTTTTCAAACAGGGAATATTCGTCGGACAGTTACGCACGCGTCTGGGGGTCAGTGGCTTCGAGATTGACGGGCCGCGTATGGCAGCCGAGGAATTACTGAAGGTTCTCCTAGACAGTTCCTCGATCTGATTCTTCCGGTGCTTTCCGATGGGCGATTGACAGATATTTGCGGTTGGAATAAAAAGTGCTTGATTGCGAATCGAAAAATTGTTAAGATTGCCTTCGTGTTAAGTGAATTGAATGAAATGAGAATGCAAATGTCCAATATGATGCGGATGGAAATGATGCGACCTACTGATTTACCCGGGCGTTGTTATGAATAAATAAAGAAAAAGATCCGATAAATTCTGAACCCCGCCCGAGAAAAACCGGCGGGGTTTTGTTTTTTGGATGAAATGGACAAAGAAAAATATTAAAACAGCCGCCGGGAATGAATTCGTATATTGCAAACAGACGGAAATTACAACCTGAAATGATTATATTAATTCGTTTTGACAGATTTAAAATGGAAAGAAGAGATGCCAGCAGTCAAGAGTTACGCCGAGATTAACGAGAAAATCAAGAACCGCCAGGCCGTCGTAATGACTGCCGAAGAGGTAAAAAAATATATCCGCGAACAGGGAATTGCCCGCACCGTCGAAAAGATCGATGTCGTCACAACCGGCACTTTCGGCGCGATGTGTTCGTCCGGCGCATTCCTGAATTTCGGGCACGCCGATCCGCCCCTGAAGATGGAAAAAGTCACCCTGAATGGCGTTCCGGCTTATGGTGGTATCGCGGCGGCGGACGTCTATATCGGCGCGACCGAACGCGCTCATAAGTCGAAAGAACATTACAGCGGAGCGCATGTGATCGAAGATTTGGTCGCCGGGAAAACCGTGGTGTTGAAAGCCAGGGGCAAGCCGACCGATTGTTATCCGGCCAGATCCGTCACGACGGAAATAACTCTGACCGACCTGAACCAGGCTGTTTTGCTCAATCCGCGCAATGCCTACCAGCGTTACAATGCCGCAGCCAATTCGACTCAGCGGACAATTTACACTTACATGGGACGTCTGTTACCTCGACTTGGTAATATCACTTATTCCGGTGCAGGTGAATTATCGCCGCTGAACAACGATCCGGATTTTCTGACGATTGGCCTCGGCACGCACATTTTTCTGGGCGGCGGCCCGGGATTTATCATTGGGTCTGGTACCCAGCACAGCCCGGAAACCGGCTTCGCGACTCTGATGGTCAAAGGCGATCTGAAAACGATGCGGGCGGAATTCCTGCGCGGCGCGTATGTGCATGGCTACGGCAGCACACTGTTCGTCGGCATCGGCGTACCAATACCGATTTTAAATGAAGAAATAGCGCGGGCAGTGGCGTTCACCGACGACGAAATTAAAGTCAATATAGTGGATTACGGTATTCCGTGCCTGAAACGCCCGGCACTAAAAGCCGGCGTCAGTTACCGCGAACTCAAGTCCGGCTTCGTGGAAATCGACGGCAAAGCGGTGCGAACCGGCTCGATCTCGAGCCTGTTTATGGCGCGGAAGATCGCGGCGGAATTGAAGGACTGGATCGGTCGCGGTGAATTTTTACTGACGGAAGCGGTGGAGCCGGTTACTAAGAATGGCCTGGCCAAGCCGCTCGTCGTGCGTAAACCGGAGAAATTGTCTGTCGAAAACTCGCCGGCCCGAAAGAAAGAAAAAATCATTACTATCGACCACGACCGCTGTATTCACTGCGAATTGTGTATCGCGCAGTGCCCGGTGCAGGCGATTTACAAAGATGAAAACGGCGACATTGCCATCGACCGCGCCAAATGCACGCTCTGCCGGGTCTGCACTAAAATTTGCTCGGTCGGCTGCCTGGATTAATCGATAGAAGGCGGGCGATGATTACTACGGTCACTTTCCGACACAAATCCACTATTGCGCGTATTACCGGCGAAGAGCGATTTATCGCCGTGGCCAAAAACGAAATCGTCCGACGTTACGCCGAAGTCGAAGAATATTGCGTTTCCGATCCGGCTTTTCAGACGACACTGGAACCATATTCCGTTCCGGCCGACGCATCCCAAATCGTGCGGGAAATGACGACGGCCGCAGCCCGATGCGGAGTTGGACCGATGGCGGCGGTCGCCGGAGCGATTGCCAGGTACGCCGTGATTGCCATGCAAAAAGCCGGGGCGACGCATGCCATTGTCGATAACGGTGGTGACATTGCCATGCTCAATGACCGGGCGGTTGTCGTTGGTATTTACACCGGCCCGGCGGAGATCCGTGACCTCGGTCTGCGTTTTCCGGCGCGCAGTAAATTGACCGGCGTCTGCACTTCATCCGGCGTGATCGGCCATTCGCTGAGTTTCGGGCGCTCGCATGCCAGCGTTATTCTCTGTGAAGATCCAATCCTGGCGGATGCCGCAGCAACGGCCCTCGGCAATCGTATTCGTTCCAAGGATCCGGCCGGGATCGAAAACGCCATGAATGCCGTGCTGGAATTCGGTGTTGCCGGATGTATCGTCATCATCGATGATTATTTTGGATTTGCGGGAGAAATCCCGGAAATTTGCCGCATTGAAATGAACGAAGAATTGATTGCCAAATGAAGGAATCGAAATGAAAGTATTGAAATTCGGCGGAGCCAGTTTGAAAGATCAAGCCGCTTATACGGAAACCATCCGCGTGCTGAAAGCGGAAAAGGAGCCGAAGGTGTTGGTGCTCTCGGCGATCTACGGCATGACGGATTGGCTGGAAAATGCCATCCGCGAATCCCGCCAAAGCGAACAATCGATCGAAGCCACTACGACTAAAATCCGTTTGTGGCACGCTAATCTGCTAACGGAATTGGTCAGCGATCCAACCCAAATCGCCGATTGTATGAGTGTTCTCGAAGAACGAATCCAGAAACTCGAACGGCTGCTTTACGGCGTGGCTTATACCGAAGAAATAACTCCGCAGATTTACGCCCTCATCATGAGTTTCGGCGAACGTTTATCCGTCATTCTGTCGGCGGCGATATTTAATGCCAACGGCATCCCGGCGCAATATCTGGAGTCCGATCGGATCGGCATTGAAACCGACGATTCTTTTACCAATGCCACCGCTCATCTGGCGGCAATTCGTAAAACGCTGCCGTCGCAGGTCGAACCGTTACTGAAGCAAGGCATAACACCGCTCGTGACCGGTTTTTTCGGCGTCAATAAAGACGGCAAAGTCACCCTTTTCGGGCGCAACAGTTCCGATTACAGCGCGGCGGTCATCGCGCATGGCCTGGCGGCCGAACGGCTGGAAATCTGGAAAGATGTCGATGGCTTCATGAGCGCCGATCCGAAAATTGTCCCGGGGGCGACTCTCATTGAGAAATTATCCTATTACGAAGCGGCTGAATTATCGTACTTCGGCGCTAAAATCCTGCATCCGCGCACGGTCGAGCCATTGATCCACGATTCCATTCCATTAGTCATCCGCAATATTTACCGGCCGGACATCCGGGGCACCGAAATCTGCGCAGAAGAATTTATCCAGCAATCCATTATCAAGAGTGTTACGTACAACAAGAACATCACCGTCCTGCGGATCAAGGGTGCGGGCGTCGGATTCAAGGCGGGCGTGATCTCGGAAATCGGCAGTCGTCTGGCGGCCTGCGGGGTCAACATTTACTCGATCATCACCTCGCAAACCTGTATCAACCTGCTGATCGACCGTAAAGATTCGCACGTCGGTTATAAAGCCCTGCAAATATTGGCTGACGGTCTGATCGATGTGATCGAACATTGCGACGATGAAGTGGTCGTCGCAGCAGTCGGCGCCGGCCTGAAGCAAACACCCGGCTTAGCCGCCAAAATCTTCAACGCCGTCGCCGGACAACAGATTAATATCGAGATGATTTCGCTGGGCGCGTCGGATGTTGCGACCTATTTCATCATCAAAGATCCGTACTTGGTCCCGGCGGTCAACGCCCTGCATTCGGCCTTTTTTAATTCATAAATATTCAGGTGAATGTCATGAATAATATACCATCCTCAAAAATTCCGGTCGGAATCCTCGGCGCTACCGGAAGCGTCGGCCAAAAATTCATCGAACTGCTGGCGGAGCATCCGTGGTTTGAAATCACGGCCGTGGCGGCCTCGGAAAGGTCGGCGGGCAAAACTTATAAGGAAGCCGCACACTGGTTCATGGCTAAGCTGTTACCGTCGCATATTGCTGCTCTACCGGTGCAACCCTGCGAGCCCAATTTGCCCTGCCGAATCGTTTTTTCGGGATTGGACGCGTCGGTGGCCGGTGAAATCGAGACCAATTTTGCCAAAGCCGGTTATATCGTGATTTCCAATTCACGTAACCATCGCAATGATCCCGATGTGCCGATCCTCGTGCCGGAAGTCAACTCCGATCACCTGGCGCTGGTCGGTACTCAGAAATACGAAAAAGGTGCGATAATCACCAATCCGAACTGCGCCGCAACCGGGCTGGTCGTGGCGTTAAAGCCGTTGCTCGATAAATTTGGCCTGTTGGCCGTCAATGTTGTCACAATGCAGGCGGTTTCCGGGGCTGGTTACCCGGGCGTCGCCAGCCTGGATATTCTCGACAATGTCATCCCGTTTATCGGTGGCGAAGAAAAAAAATTAGAAAGCGAACCGCAGAAGATTTTGGGAACTTACCGTGACGGGCGCATCGAACCGGCGCAATTCAAAGTCAGCGCGGCCTGCAACCGCGTAGCAGTCATCGACGGCCATACGGAATGTGTCTCGGTCAAGCTCGAGCGTAAGCTAACTGCGGATGAAATCATCGCGGCCTGGCGCGAATTCCGCGGCGAACCGCAACGCCTGAAACTGCCGAGCGCGCCGGAACAGCCGCTCTGCTATTTCGAGGAAAATGTCAGCCCACAACCGAAATTGCATCGCCTGCTGGGCAACGGCATGACCGTCAGCCTCGGCCGCCTGCGCGAATGTCCGATATTAGACTATAAGTTCGTTTTGCTGTCGCATAACACGGTCCGCGGCGCCGCCGGCGGAGCCATTCTGAATGCCGAACTATTTGTCGCCAAAGGCGGCCTCGAAGCACTGAAATGATTATACTAAACAGGAGGAAAAATGAATCGGAAAATCGTCGCAATTAGTTTGACCATGACGATTGCGCTGGCGGCTGTTTTAAACGCCAAAGACAAACAGCAGTCCAAATCGCTGATGCAGCCGGTAGCAAAAGCCGGGTGGAAATTAGTCTGGCAGGATGAATTTAACGGTCAGTCGGTCGATTCGGCAAAATGGAATATCCTCCTGCGCGAACAGAGCAAGCACGCTGAATTGCAATATTATGTGCCGGATGAAGTTTATATCGAGAACGGTTGTCTGAGAATTCGTAGCCGCGGGCGCGATTACGGTACGAAACACTACACCAGCGGACGGTTAGACACGAAGGACAAATTCGTCCCGGTTTACGGGCGCTTCGAGATTCGTGCCAAACTGCCGGGTGGACAGGGACTCTGGCCGGCGCATTGGCTCTACCCGCAGAACCGCGACTGGCGTATGGAACGCCTGATGGAGGACGCCGTGGAAAAAGGTTTGGAGCGACTGATTCCCGAAGAACGGCCGTGGTATACCGAGATCGACATCGTGGAATTTCTTGGCCACGAACGCAACATTGTCTACGGAACTCTGCATTATTGTTCGTATGACGGTCAGCGTCGCAGCAGTTCCGGAACCTGGAGAGGCGAATGCGACTACAGCGCCGATTTTCATGTATATGCGATGGAATGGGAACCGGATTCGATCC
>JAZDEI010000195.1:0-7022 GCA_043808945.1 Fidelibacterota bacterium
GCATCGATCGCCTGTCCCTGGATGTACTTCGTGACCTGGTCGCCAACCTTGTGCAATACGTTCAGAAATAGTTCAAAATAGCGGTTCGGGATTTGCGATATCAGCATCCTTTTGAATAACCGTTTGTCCTTGATCAGAAAGAAGGTCACGAAAGGCACAATCCCGATAAATGCCACATACGAACTGACGTTTTTCAAAACCCGGCCGATGTTCACTATCATTTCACCACCGACCTGTTCCAATTTCGAGATCACATCGCGCGCCAGCGCGGCATTATTGAAATTATCCTGGAAAAATTTCTCTAACTGAATTGTCAGATTCTTGATTAAATCGGAATCCAATTTTGTCGTCAATGATTCGATCGCACTCATAATCGCCGGCACGACTAAGGCCACGATCCCGATAACCGATCCTAAAATGATTACCATGACAATGACGATCGCCAGCCCTCGGTTGATTCTGATGCTCTCGAAATAATCGACGACCGGATTCAGAATCATAGCCAGCAACCAGGAGATGATCAGCATGAAAAATACGACCTTGATATATGGGTAGACCAGCCAGAAAAATGCCATTCCCAAAAGAATGAAGAAGATTCGCCAGATCGTTTTATTTATCTGCCCGGAAGGCGAATTGACTGACTTATCCATGTTTGGGAGCCTTTATTTCGCGCTGGAGTTGGGTCAACTGCTCATTCGTGCGCCGCAGACGTTCACCGATGACTCGCGCCAGCGCCCAGAGGATTTTTATCCCCTGCTGTGGTTTGCGATACAACAGGTCGAGCAAATCCGGCCGGAAAAAGCCGATGATATCGCAATCGGTATGGGCAATCGCAGACGCTGAGCGCGGTGATTCGTCCAGTAAAGCCAGATCTCCGAAAAATGCACCATTGCCAAGTTCGGCAAGATGTTTTTTCTCCTCATTATCGAGTTCTTCGACGATTTCGACCGTTCCTTCGACGATAATGTACATGCCAAGACCGGGATCACCCATTCGAAAAATCGGTTCTCCCTTTTTGTATTTGCGGCGATGAACAATCCGTTCAACCTCGACCAATTCCCTGTCCTCTAAATCTGCAAAAATCGGGACTTTAGCCAGGAATTCCAGAGTGTCGCTATTTTCGGATTTTTTTCTAAAAATAATATTTTCCCAGATCGGACTTTTCATAGCTTTTAACCTTCTCTATTTAAATCTCCGTGAATAATATACAAATAATTTGATGTAACAAACAATTTCAATTTCCACCCGGAGTAGGTCTTGCTATTCATATTTACAATACTTATTTTGAGGCAGTTTTTATGAGGTATGTACTAATTAAAAAAATCACAATAATAGCCCTTCTGGTCGCCCTCTTTCCGGCATCGGCATTTTTGCAGCAAAAGGAACTCGATAAAAAAATTGAGTATCAGTCCGAACAATTAGAGAAAATACGCAAAGAAATCCGCAATTATAAAAACGATCTCAGGCAAGCCGAATCAAAAGAAAAGTCCATTCTGACACAATTGGACGAAACCGAACGCAGTATCAGCCTGACCGAAAAACTGCTGACCCAGTTAAACCGCGAACAAATCCAAAAGGAACGCGATATCGTCCTGACTGAGCGTTCGATCCAACGCCTCGAATCTAATCTCAGCACATTGAAGCAGGATTTCGCCAAGCGACTGGTCTATCTTTATAAAAACGGTCAGTACAGCGATCTCGAATTAATTCTGACCGCCCAATCCATCGACCAGGCTTTTTACCGCTACAAATATCTCCGAATTCTCTCCGACATTGACCGCAATACTTCAACGATTATAAGAAACAATATCAGCACAATCAGTCAGAAGAAAGCCCAACTCGGTAAAGAATTAAAAGACAAAGAGCAGATGCTCGCCGAGAAAAAAGGATTACAGAATATTCTCAATCGACAGAAACAAAATCACAACCGGCAATTAGAGAGCGCTCGAAAAGACAAATCAAATATCAGTGTTCAGATCCGGGAAAAAGAAAAAGCCGCATCGGAAATTTCAAAATTGATCGCCAACCTGGAAAAAGAGCGCGAACGCCGCCAGAAAGAGCTGGAGCGGCAAAGGGCGCTTTCCGGAGTGTCTTCCGATAATCCATTCCTGTCCAGCCAGGGTAAACTGATCTGGCCGGCCAAAGGCGAAATCGTTTCGCACTTCGGCATCCAAAAGCATCCTACTCTGAAAACCATCACGGACAATTCCGGAATTGATATTAAAGTCCGGCAGGGCACACCGGTTGTATCTATTCTCGATGGTGTTATTACTACAATCACGTATATCCGCGGCTTCGGGAACACGATCATCATCGATCACGGTTCCGGCTTTTATTCGGTCTATGCCCATATCGAAAACATCCGGGTATCCGAGGACGACTACGTCACCGCCAATTCGGAAATTGCCGAAGTTGGCGCTTCCGGTTCCCTGAGCGGTCCTCTGCTCCATTTTGAAATCTGGCGCAATAAAACCAAACTCGATCCTGAAGAATGGCTAAATAAGAAATAATGAGTTTATTCCCTTTAATCAATCAGGCCGAAAACCGGCGACTTCTGAATAACGTCATCAAGAACAAACGCATTGCCAATGCTTATCTCTTTTACGGACCGGAAGGCAGTGGCTCGGAAGGTTTTGCACTCGAGTTCGCCGCCATGCTGAATTGCTCCGGAAAAAATGAGAAACCGTGCGGCGTTTGCCAGGCCTGCCGCCAGATGAAATCACTCGAACATCCCAATATTGAATTGGTTTTCCCGATTCCCTCAAAAGACACCGACTCGGACGAATCCCCTTTCAAGCAATTTAAAGAAGATGAGATGGAGGAAATCCGCCAGATCATTCAAAACAAGAGCCGCAATCCCTACGACAAGATCAACGTCAGGAAAGCCCTGCACATTCCGATCAATTTCATCCGCGAGATTAAGCGCAATATCTATCTGGCTTCTCAGGCGGAAGGTCAGAAAGTCGTCATCGTTTTCGATGCGCATCTGATGACCGAGCCGGCCGCTAACGCCTTTTTAAAAATTTTAGAGGAGCCACCGGCCAAATCGACCTTCATCCTGTCAACCTCTAATCCGGCCAATCTTCTGCTAACTATTCAGTCGCGCTGTCAATGGCTCTACTTTCCTCCCTTGCCGGAAGAAGACCTGAAAAATTACCTGACCGAAAAAGGTTATCCGCCAGAAAATATTCGCCTGGCAGTACGATTATCCGGCGGGAATGTCAACCGCCTGGTGCAACTCATGGAACACGATCTGCAAACCATCAAAGATCTGACGCTGGCAATTTTCACCGATATCGCGCTCTGGAAAATTTCCAATATTTATGATCATATCCAAAAATTAGCCGCTATTTATCGCGAAGATCCCGAAACATTTCTGCAGTTGATCCAGTCTCTGCTCTTCTGGATCCGGGATGCGGAAATGATCCGCAACAATCAGCCGATTGATGAAATTATTCACCTGGATTATTTCGAACGGCTTAATAATTTCGTACGCAATTACCCGGCATTTGATGCTCAAAACATGAAGGTCTCCGTCGAGAATTGTATTGATTTCATTAGCAGGAATGTCTATATTAATCTCGCTTTAACTGAGTTATTTTTTAAATTGAAAGACCAACTTAATACCTCTGTAAAAAAATGAACGATATACCATCTGATAAGATAATAAAATTAAAATTCAAAGGCCGGTGCCGGGCTTTATGCCAAAACCCGCTTGAATTTCCAGTCCAACCCAATGACATGATGGTCATTTCAGCCGATCGCGGCGAAGAGATCGGTTGCGCACTGCCGCCCGTTTCATCAAATACCATCCCGACTGAAGGCGTCGAACTGCCGACCATATTGCGTAAAGCCACTCCGCACGATATTTCGCACAATAATGAAAATCGCCTGCGGGAAAGAATGGCGCTGGATTTTTGCAGCCTAAAAGTCACAGAACTTAATCTGCCAATGAAGCTGGTTGATGTCGATCTGCGGCTTGACCGGAAAAAGATTATCTTTTTCTTCACGGCCGAAGACCGGATCGATTTCCGTGAATTAGTCAAATTGCTGGCCGCCGAATATAAAACCCGGATCGAGATGCGCCAGATCAGCGGTCGTGAGGAAATGAAACGTGCTGACGGTATCGGCCCGTGCGGATTGCGGCTCTGCTGTGCCGGATTTATCGATGATTTTGACCCGATCAGCACCCAGCTTGTCAAAGAACAGAATCTGCCAATGAATCCCGCTAAAATCTCCGGCTGTTGCGGTAAGTTGAAATGCTGTTACCGCTACGAACACGATCTGTACGAAGAAACCTTGAAAAATTATCCGCCTTATGGTTCACGGGTCCAGGTCGCCGAAAAAACCGGTGTTCTCGAGAAAATCGATATTTTTGCCAGAACCATGACGATCCGTTATGATGATAATCAGTGCGAAGACTTCGCGCTTTCCGATTTCGCACAGAAAATTACTGTTATTCAATAATATTTTCCAACCCGACTATGAAGAATCAGAACACTTTTTTTATCACTACCCCGATCTATTACGTTAACGGCAAACCGCATATCGGCCATGCTTACACGACGATTCTGGCCGACGTGCTGGCTCGGTTTTCACGGGCGCGCGGTTCACGGACATTTTTTCTGACCGGCGTCGATGAACATGGTCAAAAAGTCCAGCAGGCCGCCACAACGGCCGGAATTACGCCGCAGGAACATTGCGACCGGATGGTGACCCATTTTCGGGATGCCTGGGAAAAATTAGAAATCAAATATGATTTTTTCATCCGCACGACGGACGAATTTCACGTTAAGGCCGTCCGGAAAGTTTTACAAAACCTCTTCGACAAGGGCGAAATTTACCTGCACGAATACGGCGGATTTTATTGCGTTGGCTGTGAACGTTTTTATACTCCAAAAGAACTCGTCAACGGCCAGTGCCCCCAGCATTTAAAAGAACCGGATTTTATTAAAGAGAAAAACTACTTCTTCCGTATGAGCAAATATCAGGATTGGCTGATCGATTATATTCGGAACAATCCCGAATTCATACAACCGGAAAGCCGCAAAAATGAAGTCCTCGGCTTTTTGAAAAATCCGCTCGGTGATCTGTGCGTATCGCGCCCGAAATCACGCCTCAGCTGGGGCATCGAACTGCCTTTCGATCCTGATTATGTCACTTACGTCTGGTTCGATGCGCTATTAAATTACATAACGGCAATCGGGTACGAACAGGATCAGACTCGGTTCGAACAGTGGTGGCCGGCCAATTATCATCTGATCGGCAAAGACATTGTCACTACGCATTGCGTTTACTGGCCGACCATGCTGAAAGCCATGGATTTACCGTTACCCAAGACGATCTTCGCGCACGGCTGGTGGATGATCGACGAGACTAAAATGTCAAAATCGCTCAAGAATATCGTCGAGCCGCTCGACCTGGTGGATGCTTACGGCGTCGATCCGGTACGTTATTTCCTGATGCGCGATATGGTACTCGGTCAGGACGCTAACTTCAGCGAAGAAATCTTCATCAAGCGCTATAATTCCGAACTGGCTAACGATTTCGGCAATCTGGCCAGCCGGGTAATGACCTTAATCAGTAAAAACTTCCCGGCGATTCCGGCCGCCGCGCAATTAGGCTCAAATGAAACCGAGATTCAAACTACTGCCAGACAATTGCCCGAAAATACGTATAAATTGATTGAGGAATTGCACCTGACTGAAGCCATGGAAGGCATCATTATTTTCATTCGTTCCCTCAACAAATATATGGAAGTCAGTCAGCCCTGGCAATTGGTTAAGAACGATAAAACCGCCGCCGGTACAGTGCTTTATACCGCACTCGAAAGCCTGCGCATTGCCGCCACTCTGCTCGAACCGATCATGCCAACAAAGATCGCCGCACTGTTAAATGCTCTGCCGGTTGATAATGAAAAACCGGTATTCGAATGGGGCCGGATCAAGGCTGGCGCGACGCTCGGTCAGGTTCCAATCCTTTTCCCGCGCATCGATAAAACCGTCAAAGCGCCAGTCGAAGAAAAAGCACCGGTCGTTAAAGAACCGGCCGCGGAGCTGATTACGCTGGACGATTTTCGTAAAATCAAACTAACGACGGCCAAAGTTCTTACTGCTGAAAACGTCCCGGGCACAACAAAATTACTGAAATTGACGATCGACATCGGCGCGGAAAAACGCCAGATCGTCGCCGGAATCGCCGAACATTATACTCCCGAACAGATCATCGGTCAAACTATCGTTGTTGTCGCCAACCTGCAACCGGCCACTATTCGCGGCATTCAGAGCGAAGGCATGCTTTTAGCCGCCAAGAAAGACGGCAAATTGACTCTGTTGAGCAGCCTCAGCGCGATGGATGCCGGCGCCACGATCAGTTGAACGAATGTTCGTTGATACTCACGCTCATCTAACCTATCCGACTTTACGAGATCAATTACCTGACGTTATCGAACGGGCGAAATTGGCCGGTGTCACCCGCATAATTAATGTGGCCACCGATCTTAAATCAGCCGAAGCGGTCATTAATTCTGCAGCAGAGTTCGAATGTGTTTTCGCGGCGGCCGGCATTCATCCGCAGGATTCAGCTTATCTTCCCGACAATTGGCGTCAGCATTTGCACAATCTGCTGAGTCGCGATAAAGTCGTAGCCGTCGGCGAAATCGGACTCGATTATTATCGCATTTATGCTCCGAAAGCCACTCAGATCGAGGTTTTACGCGAACAAATTTTGATTGCTCGTGAACTGGGTTTGCCGATGATTCTGCACGACCGGCAGGCACATGACGATCTGAAACAGATTTTGACCGAAATCGGTTACTTCAACGGCGTTCTGCATTGCTTCTCCGGCAATGCCGCTTTCGCGCAGGAAATGATTGACCTGGGACTATATATTTCCTTTACAGGCAACGCTACCTATGGCGACAAGAAAACCGAATTGGCTGTTCAGGTGATACCGCTTGATAAATTGATGCTGGAGACCGATTCGCCGTTTCTGTCACCGGAAGGCAAACGCGGCGAAACCAA
>JAZDEI010000196.1:0-6853 GCA_043808945.1 Fidelibacterota bacterium
TATTATCGATTAAAACTTCAACAGGTTTTGTACAAAGCTAAAAAATGCTTTTAGTAAAGTAATATTCTTCCGGCTGGGAAGATCGAAAGATCACTTTGATTTACGATAAACAATGGCATAGAATTGATCTGGGATAGTTTGGACTCGAATTTTATTTATGCCCCGGTTATTAGAAACCGCATAAACGTCTTTTTTTTAACTTATTTTATTTTTATTATTGAATCAGAAATGAAGAATCTGATAGGGAAAAATAGGGATTGAGGTAAAAATGTGGGTAAGAACATTGCTGAGCACACTACTCGCGGCGGGAATGTTTCTGACGTCCTGTTCGCGTGAAGGTCGGGATATTGAATCCCGATCGAAGACATTCGGAAAACTAACAGAAGGAGCAGAAATTAAAATGTACACGATTTCAAACACCAAAGGTATGTCAGCCGAGATCATTAATTATGGAGCGATTGTCGTTTCACTGAAAACACCGGACAGAAATGGCAAATTGGCAGATGTCATTCTGGGCTTTGATGATCTGGCGGGCTACGAACGTGATAAAACTTTTCAGGGTTCTATCGTCGGCCGCTACGGTAACCGCATCGGCGGGGGAAAATTCACTCTGGACGGTCAGGTTTATCAGCTTAGTATAAACGACGGAGCGAATCATCTGCATGGTGGCCCGAAAGGCTTTTTCAAACAAGTCTGGACAGCCAAACAAATCGATCCAAGTTCCGTTCGTCTGACTTATGTCAGTCCGGCCGGTGAGGAAGGCTATCCCGGTAAAGTCGAGATTACGGTGACTTACACGATCACTGAAGATAATGAATTGAAGATCGAATACTACGGGACTACCGACAGTCCGACTCTCCTGAATCCGACCAATCACTGCTACTTCAACTTGACTGGTTCACCTGCGAACAGTATCCTGGAACATGAATTGATGCTGAATGCCGATTACTTTACACCGGTGGATGCCCAATCGATTCCGACCGGCGAACTCAGAAAAGTAGCCGGAACACCGATGGACTTCCGGGAAGCTAAAGCGATTGGCCGGGACATTGCAGCGGACGATGAACAGATGAAATTTGGAAAAGGCTATGATCATAACTGGGTTCTGAACGGTAACCCCGGCCAGGTGCGTCCAGTCGCGACCTTATATGATCACAAGAGCGGCAGGCTGATGGAAGTTCTGACAGATCAGGCTGGTCTGCAATTTTATTCGGGCAATTTTCTGGATGGTTCGATGACCGGTAAGGGTGGAATTCGGTACAATTACCGTACTGCGCTCTGTCTGGAAGCCCAGGCCTTTCCGGATTCGCCGAACAAGCCAAATTTTCCGTCGGTAGTTTTACGACCCGGTCAGGAATATCACCAGACGACGATCTATCGCTTTTCGACCAAATAGTTTAAAAATTATTTAGGGGAGGCAATATGCTGCATACTTTAGACTGGATTGTTATTGCGGGTTATTTCGCGATCATTCTCGGATTAGCCTGGTGGGTGATCAAGCAGAGACAGGATACTTCGGCCGAATACTTTCTGGCTGGGCGTCATCTGAGTTGGTTCATCGTTGGGGCTTCTATTTTTGCCTCGAACATTGGCTCGGAGCATTTGGTTGGTTTAGCCGGTTCCGGGGCGACTGATGGGGTGGCTATGGCGCATTACGAACTGCATGCCTGGTGCCTGCTGGTGCTGGGCTGGGTCATGGTACCATTTTATATGCGTTCGAAGGTTTTCACGATGCCGGAATTCCTGGAGCGGCGTTTTTCGGCTACAGCTCGCACGATCCTGTCGGTTATTTCGCTTATTGCCTATGTTCTGACGAAGATTGCCGTGGGTATTTTCGCCGGTGGAGTCGTGTTCAGTGTGCTGTTACCCGAATTGAACTTTATGGGGATGGATAGTTTCTGGGTCGGTTCAATTCTGGTGATTTTATTGACCGGGTTATACACGATTTTGGGTGGTTTACGAGCCGTGGCCTACACCGAAGCCCTGCAGACGATTATCCTGATTTTCGGTTCAATCCTGGTGACTTTATTCGGTCTGCATACTTTAGGCGGCTGGGGAGCACTGCGTGAGATTGCCGGTTCGGAGATGTTCAACCTATGGAAACCGTTAGTTCCGGCTGGCGTAACCAGTACCTGGGCACCTGTTTTGGAAAGCGGCCGGATGGCCTGGTATTTTAACGGGAATTATCCCTGGCTGGGGATGTTGTTTTGTGCTCCGATCATCGGTTTATGGTACTGGACAACCGACCAGTATATAGTGCAGAGAGCCCTGGGTGCTCCGAATGAAAAAGAAGCCCGGCGTGGCTCGATCGCAGCTGGATTTTTAAAATTATTGCCGGTCTTCATTTTCATCATTCCGGGCATGATCGCCTATGCGCTGGCCGTAAGCGGAAAAATACCAGCATTGCAAACCCAATTGATCGGTGCTAATGGCGAGGTCATCAGAGACAATGCCCAGAGCGCCTTTCCGCTGCTGGTGGCTTATGTCCTGCCGGTCGGTATCCGGGGCATCGTCGTGGCTGGTTTATTGGCGGCTCTGATGAGTTCCCTGGCGGGTGTGTTCAATGCTTCGGCAACGCTATTCACTATCGATTTCTATTCCCGTTTTCGGCCGGAGGCCAGTCAGAAACAGTTAGTCTGGGTCGGGCGGGTAGCCACTTCCGTCATGGTATTGATCGGTTTGATCTGGATACCGGTCATCCGGGGCGGTAAAGGTCTCTATGATTATCTTCAGGGAGTTCAGGCATATCTGGCGCCGCCGATCTTTGTGGTATTTTTCCTGGGAGTATTCTGGAAGCGTTTAAATGCCAAAGGATGCGTAGCCGCGCTGATATCCGGATTCGGGCTGGGCATTTTCAGGTTAGCCGTTGATACCCCGGTGAAACTTTTCCATGCTTTTGAATATACTCAGGGATCATTTTTCTGGATCGTTAATAATATCTTTTTCCAGTATTACAGTTTGTTTATCACTCTCGTATCAATAGTTGTGATGATCGTGGTCAGTTATCTGACGGAGGAACCATCCTATACCAGGATCAGCGGTCTGACATACGGTACGACAACCTCTGAACATCGCCGGGAATCCCGCTCGAGTTGGTCAGTCGGCGACGTGATTGCATCCGTATTATTAGTTGTTCTCATCGTCCTGGCCTATATCTATTTTACGGGTTGAGGAATAACAAACAGTCAGCCGAGCTAATACAGGAGGATAATGTTGAGTAAGTACGCCATCGGATTGGATTTTGGCACAAATTCCTGCCGATCGCTGATCGTAGATATTTCAAACGGCAGGGAACTGGCCACACAGGTTTTTAATTATCCTTCGGGAGAAGCCGGCGTCATCATCGATCCGGCGAATCCCAATCTGGCGCGTCAGAATCCGGCCGATTATCTGACCGGGATTGAAATCACGATTACAAAGGCTATCCAAAAAGCCGCTCAGAACGCACCGGATTTTTCGCCAAATGCGATACTCGGTATCGGGATCGATACGACCGGCAGCAGTCCGATGCCGGTTGATAAAGATGGCAATCCGCTCTGTTTCCAGGAAAAGTTCAGGCACAATCCGTCGGCGATGGTCTGGCTCTGGAAGGACCATACCGGACATGCCGAAGCTCAAAAAATTACTGAAACAGCCCGTCTGATTCGGCCGCAGTATCTGGCAAAAATCGGAGGCGTCTATTCGTCCGAATGGTTCTGGAGTAAACTCTGGCACCTGCAAAAAGAAGATCCCGCGGTTTTTGAGGCGACTTATAGTTTTATTGAAATCTGCGATTGGATCCCGGCAATATTGACCGGCGAAATTAATCCCCGGAAGATCAGGCGAAGCGTCTGCGCGGCCGGTCATAAAGCCCTGTTTAATGCAAAATGGGGTGGTTTGCCGGATGTCGATTTTCTGAAAGAATTGGCTCCTGAATTGGCTGAAAAACGTCAATATCTCTATGATACCGCCTATTCGGCAGAGGAAAAAATCGGAAATCTCTCAGCTGAATGGGCTGAGAAATTGGGACTTTCAACGGATGTTGCCGTCGCCGTTGGGGCCTTCGATGCCCACATGGGGGCGGTTGGCGCCGGGATTTCGACCGGGACACTCGTAAAAATACTCGGAACCAGCACCTGCGATATAATGGTTTGGCCGAATAATGCACAACTTAAGGATATTCCGGGTGTCTGTGGCATTGTCGACGGCTCGGTGTTGGGAGGCTATTACGGCATCGAAGCCGGGCAATCGGCCGTCGGTGATATTTTTCTCTGGTTTGTATATAACCTGGTTCCATCATCCTATGGAAATACTCCAGAGGAGAAATTCGATAACCTGGCAATCGCCACCGCCAGACTAAATCCGGGTGAGAGTGGTTTGCTGGCGCTGGATTGGAATAACGGCAACCGCACCATATTAGTCGATGTCCGCCTGACCGGTTTATTGCTCGGGCAGACCTTGCATACTCAGCCGCATGAAATCTACCGGGCATTGATCGAAGCGACCGCTTTCGGCGCGCTGGCGATCATCGACCGCATCGAAAGTTGCGGTGTGCCGGTTCGGGAAATCGTAAACTGCGGTGGATTGGCAATTAAAAATCCGTTACTTATGCAGATTTATGCGGATGTCACCGGGCGACCGATGAAGGTTTCCGGAAGCGAACAAACGCCAGCCCTGGGTGCCGCGATCTTTGCAACGGTAGCGGCAGGCCGGTCGAGAGGCGGATATGACAGGATTTCTGAGGCTCAGCGGGCAATGACCGGTTCAGGAAAAGTGTATCATCCGATTGCCGGAAATCACCAGGTCTATCAGGAAATCTATAAACTGTACCGGCAAATGCACGACGCTTTCGGCACTAAGGAATGGTCGGGAAATATGTATAATGTCATGAAAGACCTTTTAGATATTCGCGACCGGATTAGGCAGGAGAAATTATGCTCGAAGAACTGAAAACCGAGGTATTGAAAGCAAACCTCGCATTAGTCAAATACGGGCTGGTGACTTTGACCTGGGGCAATGTCAGCGGCATTGACCGTGCCAAAAACCTCGTCATTATCAAACCCAGTGGAGTTGATTATGAAAAATTGACCATTGACGATCTGGTGACAGTCGATATGAATGGCAATGTGGTCGCCGGAAAATTGCGTCCATCGTCGGATACTCCGACTCATTTGGCCTTGTACCGGGAATTTACCGAAATCGGTGGGATCGCCCATACTCACAGCGAATATGCGACCGCTTTTGCCCAGGCATGCCGTGAAATTACCTGTTATGGCACAACCCATGCGGATCATTTTAACGGCCCGATCCCGGTCACTCGTTTTTTATTCGAATATGAAATCGACCAAAATTATGAATTATTCACCGGTAAGGTAATCACCGAACGTTTTGCAGATTTGAATCCACAGGAAATGCCCGCTGTTTTAGTAGCCGGTCATGCACCTTTTACATGGGGGAAAAATCCTGTAGATGCCGTCAATAACAGTCTTGTGCTGGAACAAATCGCCAAGATGGCATTCCGTACCATTTTATTAAACGAAGGTATTGAAGAGTTACCCGAATACATCCTGAAAAAGCATTACTTACGGAAACATGGACCGGATGCCTATTACGGACAAAAGTAAATTCGATAACCAAAGGAACCTAAGTTGAAAGCATTAAACACGTATGAAGTTTGGTTTGTTACCGGCAGTCAGCAGCTCTACGGTGCAGAAACCCTCCGGCAGGTTGCCGAACATTCCCAGGAAATCGCCAGGTTTCTATCCGATTCTCCTGCGATTCCGGTCAGAGTGGTTTTCAAACCGGTGCTGATAAATCCCGATTCCATTTTCAATTTGGTACTGGAGGCCAATCGGACAAAAGATTGTATTGGGTTGATTACCTGGATGCACACCTTTTCTCCGGCCAAAATGTGGATCGCCGGGTTAAAAAACCTGCAAAAGCCGTTTGTGCATCTGCACACCCAATACAACCGTGACCTGCCCTGGTCGGAAATCGACATGGATTTCATGAATTTGAATCAATCCGCACACGGCGATCGGGAATTCGGATTTATCTGTTCCCGCATGAAAATGAACCGGAAAGTCGTGGTCGGGCATTGGCAGTCAGAAAAGGTTCAGCAGGAGCTTTCTGTTTGGATGCGCGCCGCGGCTGCCTGGCAGGATAGCCAGACTGGCAAAATAGCCCGCTTCGGCGACAATATGCGTGAAGTTGCCGTCACAGAAGGCGATAAAGTCGAGGCTCAAATCCGATTCGGTTATGCGGTCAATGGTTTTGGGATCGGCGATCTGGTCAAAGTTGTAACGGCTGTTTCCGATAAAGCGGTTGATGATCTGGTCGTTGAATATAACGACAAGTACATTGTCGCTAAAGAAGCCGCCCGAGGCGGTCAAAAATATAATGATCTGCAAGAGGCCGCCCGGATTGAGCTGGGCCTGCGGCAATTTTTAAAAGAGGGCGATTTTACCGGATTTACAACGACCTTTGAAGATCTGCATGGATTGCAACAGTTGCCCGGTCTGGCAGTCCAGCGCCTGATGGCGGAAGGTTACGGCTTTGGTGCAGAAGGCGACTGGAAAACCGCGGCTCTGGTGCGGGCGCTGAAAGTGATGGCAACCGGTCTGCCGGGCGGCACCTCTTTTATGGAGGACTATACTTATCACCTGGCGCCTTCCGGTTCTAAAGTACTCGGAGCGCATATGCTGGAAGTCTGTGAATCCATCGCCGCCGATCGACCCAGAGTGGAAATTCATCCGCTGTCAATCGGGGGCAAGGCCGATCCGCCCCGTCTCGTTTTCAATGTCCCGGCCGGACCGGCATTGAACGTATCAGTCATCGATCTGGGAGGGCGGTTCCGCATGATCCTCAACGAAGT
>JAZDEI010000197.1:0-6285 GCA_043808945.1 Fidelibacterota bacterium
CACTAATATTTTATCATCCGGATATAAAAATTTTTCGGCATATTCGGCCGAATGCATCTTATTGCCACCGACCTTTTCAGCCGTGGTGCCAAAAATAGAGTAAAATTGGTCATTGAAGGTAAACAGGTCATCCGCGACATCGTATTCCCAATAACCTAATCTGGAAATCTCCATGGTCATAGATAATTTGGCCGCGCTGGTGCGCAATGCCTCCTGCACCTGCCAGCGCTCGGTGATATCGCGAATATTACACTGGATAACCTTATATTTGTTCACCTCATATACATTGCTGACGAATTCGACCTCGATCTGTCTTCCGGAGCGGGTTTTCAGGGGCATATTTCCAAAGCGGATATAAGCTTCCTGCTGTAATTTTTTAAAAGCGGACCGGCTTTCGGCAATATCTTTTAACAGCCCAATCTCCCAGAGATGCTTGCCCAGAAATTCAGGATAGGAATAGTCCAATAATTCGATCAGGAAAGGATTTACATCAATAATTTCACCGGTTTCATAATCAAGAATAAGAATCCCGTCCTTAGCCGCTTCAAATAAACGGCGGTAACGCGCTTCGGATGCTTGCAGTGTTTCCTCTGCCCGCTTTTGTTTCTCCTCCAAAGCCATGTCATACAGCGCGAAACCAATATCGCCGGCGGCTTCTTCAAATAAGGAAATCATTTCCTCATCGGGTTCGGCAATACTGGAGCCGACATTCAAAGTACCAAAGGTTGTATCACCCGACCTTAAGGCGATTGAAAAGGCCAAATGATTGGCTTCATTGGCCGAAAGCGGACATTCCGGGCACACCTGGTGCGTATTTCTGATTACCAGTTCCTTCGTTGCCAGCGCCTGTTGGGCACATGGCGGGAGAATGTTTTTATTTAAATTTGCGCGGATCGGGTCAAACAACTTTCCATGTCCGGATTCAGCAATATCGGTGACCTTACCATCGTCATCCGACAGAACGATCCAGGCACAGGAAAAGTGTTGACTTTCCGTAAAGATTTTACAGGTACGGCGGATTAATTCACTCCGATCCCGGGTTTTGACGATTAACTGGTTGACATTGCGAATAACCTTTAACAGTTCATATAGTTGTTCAATCCGGAGGGTCCTTTCCAGCACCTTTTCTTCCAGGTGTTCATTCGTTATCCTGAGTTCTTCCTGGGTAATTTTCAACTCTTCAAGAGCCTCTTCAACTTCCTTGCGTTTCTCCACAGCGGTCTCATAGGTTGACAGCAGCAGATCGATGATCTGCAGGCGATTGGATGTGATGGTATGCTTCTTGCCGCTGAAATAGATTTCAATCCCTAGTTCCGCTTGATGTGAACTGCGGAGTCTTTTATTAATCAGAATATAATCCACCTGAGAGAGCAGGGCTTTTTCGCTATAGGGTTTGGTGACAAAGTTGTCCGCTCCGCTGATCAAGCCCTTCAATACATCTTCCGAATCGGAGAGCGACGTCAGCAGCATCACCGGAATATCCTTCCATTTCTCATCGGATTTGATTTTACTGCAAAGTGTATAACCGTCCATCTCCGGCATGACAATATCACTGATAATCATGTCGGGTAATTGGATTTGCAGAAAATTGAGAGCTTGGTTACCATCCCTGGCGACCGTCACCTGGAAATTATTTTCTTCCAGTAAATATTTTAATCTTTCAGCCTGGGTCGGGCTGTCTTCGACGATCAGAATGGCGTGTTTTTCATTAATGGGATTCATTGGCTTTGACATAAATTACCTCATTGTTAAAGACTGCATCTTGTGCATAGCATTATCAATATATGGGTTTGATCAATCATTTTCGCATGTTTTAAGTTTGTACTAAATTGTTCAACAAGGCCGCAATTTCATCCGGATTTAAAATATATTTGGCGGCACCCAGTTCAATCGCCACTTTAGGCATTCCGAAAACGACACAACTCTCCTCATTTTGAGCAATCGTGATTCCGCCCCGACCGCGCATCCGTTTCAATTCATGAGCGCCGTCATTGCCCATACCTGTCAACAAAACGCCGATCACATTTGGCGCCAACACATCCGTAACAGACCGGAACATTTCCGCGACGGAAGGACAGAAGGCCGGTTTAGATTGACCTTGTGTAAGGCGGACGCTTATTCGATCGTTTTTGGCAACTCCGATCTGGAATCCGTCCGGGGCTAAATAGGCATGTCCCGGCAATAGTACCTCCAGATTTTGCGGAATACGTACCGTCAGCGGTGAAATCTGGTTCAGCCATTCCGCCATACCTTCCAAAAAGCCCTTTGATATGTGCTGAACAATTATAATGGGGACCGGGAACTGCGCCGGTAATTTAGATAAAATTTTCTGGAGCACAATCGGTCCGCCGGTCGAAGTCCCGATAGCAACCAACTCAAAACCGTTGTGAATTATATTCAGAGGTTGACGGTCTTGTTTCAGATTAAATATTTTACTTTCCGGCTTTTTTGTCCGCCGGGTAATAACTTTGACTTCAGACATCAGACGAGTCAGCCTGAGCAGATCATCGACGGCTTTCTTATGGCCGGGATGCCCGATTCCCGGCGGTTTTTCGAGAATCATCAGGGCGCCCGCTTCCAGGGCCCGGAAAGAGGTTTCCACTTCACTTGGATCATAAGAAGCACTGACAATCACAATTGGGACAGCTTGAGTTTCCATAATTTGTCGGGTTGCTTCGAATCCATCCATTATCGGCATGTTAACATCCATGATTATGATATCGGGATGCTTCTCGTATGCGATTTGCACAGCCTCTTTACCATTTTTTGCAGTGCCGGCAACCAGAAAATCCGGCGTGGAGTTGAACAGGTACGTAAGAAATTCCCGCGTAACGGCAGAATCATCGGCGATCAGAATTTTAATCATTTAGTAAGCCCTTCCGATTGATGATTGGAGATTGATGATTGGTGGATTGAGGATTGACGATTGATGATTGACGATTGATGATTTTATCATAAATACTGTTCTCTTATAAATTCTTTTCCTTCAATTGGCAATAATAAATCGACAATAGAAAATAGACAATTGATGATTGATAATTGATGATTGAATATTATTTCTCATTCTGTTCTTTCCCTTTAAATCGACAATAGACAATCCAACAATCATAAATTCTTCTTCAAGTAACGATTCTTTTGGGCGGTTTTTCGTGATGCGATAAAAATCGAGGACAATTCGTGAGCTTCATTAAGAAGTTGCATGACCAATTCTTTTTTAATAAGGTCTTCGTCAATAATAAACTCCAACCAGAATTCGGATTCATCGGATTCTTCGATAACGATACTGATTTTTGCAATAAATGATGCTTTAGTTTGCGACAGAAGAGTTGCTCTATAATTTGCGGCGACGGATGTTGCACAGCGAACTAGTTGGGACCTTAAATGATTACCCACAGTATTTTTAGGCAAAGCGAGTGCTAATTTGACACAACGGTGTGCAAACTGTTTGGTTCTTCGTTTTAGCTCTTCAGAATCCACATTCTAACCTTTTTGATTGATGATTGGTGGATTGACGATTGGAGATTGACGATTGATGATTGGATGTTATTTTTCATACTGTTCTTTTCCTTTAAATCAACAATAGAAAATAGACAATCCTTTCGATTGACGATTGATGATTGACGATTGATGATTTCATTATTCTCATCTAAAATCTTTCCTTTAAATCGACAATAGACAATCCAACAATAGAAAATAGACAATAGTCAATCGACAATCCAAAATCCTCACACTAATTTTCGGACGACATCCAGCAGATTACTCTGGTCAAAGCTGCTTTTAACGATATAGGCATTGGCGCCCACATCCATACCCCGCTCCCGGTCTTCCCGGGATTGCAGCGAGGTCACCAGCACGACCGGCAATTCGGACAGTTTTTTATCTTCTCTGACTTTAGTTGTCAGTTCAAAACCGTTCATTCTGGGCATGTCAATATCAGACACCAGAATATCAAAATTGCCCTCGCGTAAGGTTGCTAATCCTTCCATGCCGTCTACCGCGGTTTTGACCTCATAACCGGCAGTTTCTAGGATGTTTTTCAGCAGCATACGGGAGGTGATCGAATCCTCCACCACCAGCGCTGTTTTTTTCTTAACCTGTTTGGCAATCCCGGCAGAGCGGGTCGGAGCTTTCGATAAATCTTCCTTGCTGGCAACGGCAATCAGATCGGATACATTCAGCAGAGGAACCACTTCTCCCGATCCCAATATCGCCGCACCCGTAAAGTATTTCACCCGGGATAATTGCTTGCCGAAATTTTTAACCATCACTTCTTGTTCGTTTACAATCTCATCTATCCGGAATCCAATCCGATTACCGGCGGTACCGAATATCATTACCGTAATAAAATCTTCCGCGTCGGCTGTTCCGGGTGGTAATCCTAAAATATTTCCGAGATGAATTAAGGAGATAACTTCGCTGTCAATCGAAAGCGTATCTTTATTTTCGACGGTTTTAACCTGTTTCCGTGGAATCCGCAGAATCCGGGCGACTTTAACGGTCGGCATAATGTATTTCCGGTCGGACACCCGGATCAAAACACCCCGGAATGTAACCAGGGTCATCGGTAATGTTATTCTGAAAGTAGTGCCGGAGTCTTTTTGGGATTCTACCGTTACACTGCCGCCCAGTCGCTCGATTTTTTCCCGCACAATCGCAAGTCCCAACCCCCGGCCCGAAATATCCGTAATGAATTCGCTGGCCGTTACGCCGGATTGAAATATATACTCTGTAAGCCGGGCATCCGAGAGTTTATCTTGCTCTGCTTTCGACGGGTGATACTGATCGGTGTACTTTTTTTTCAGCTTATCGAATGGAATTCCGGCACCATCATCAGAAACCGAAATGCCGATTTTATTACTTTCTAAATTCTCAATGATTACAGTAATTGTTCCCCTTTCGGGTTTGTTTAATTTGGCACGAAGGTCCGGTTTCTCAATACCGTGGTCGATGCAATTTCGTACCAGATGGAGGAGGGGCGATTTGATCTCCTCCAGAATCCGGCGATCGATCTCAATATCTTCACCCTTAACGATCCAATCGACCTTTTTCCCCTGATCACGCGACAGATCGCGAACGGTTTTTGGAAACAAATCCAGCATGGTCTTAAAAGGGATTGACATTGCACTTTTAACATCTTCCATCAGATTATCGATCATTGATCCGACCTGATGAGCATCCTGTCTGACCTTTTTCTTTAAATCCAGGACATCCTTCTGGAAGCTCTTCAGATAGGACTCGGACCAATCGAAAAATTGAATCACTTTGCCGAATTCTTTTTCACAGGCTCCCAGTTTGTCTTCCGCTTGTTGTTGTTCGATATGTTTTTGCAATGTCCGTAAAACCGAGACCAGTCGGACAACTTCGGCATTCCAGACGTTCAGCTGTTTGAAAGTGTTTTGAAAATCTTCAACCCGCTGGATATTGGATAATTTTATGGACAGCAGGTTTTCCACCTTATTCAGCAATTGACTGAGTTTGCGAACCGAAATCCGGATGGTTTCATCCGCTGGCATTCCGCGGTCTTCCGGTTTCATCGGTATTTCCGGCAGGGGTATGGAAGGTTTCACTTCCGAATCCGGGTTATGAACGATTTCTGACGGTGTTGTACCGTTGAAGCGTTTTTCTACTGTTCCATTTTCCCCGAAATTCATCTGGGCAATGATAGCATGCGCTTCGTCGATCAGTTTATTCTCGTCAATATCGACATTTTCAGGCGGAAATATTATCTGTTTCAGCCTGTCGATCACCTGGTACAGTTTATCGAAATGTCGTTCCGAAAACACCAGTTTTTCACGTTTCAGATCGGCAAAAATACTTTCGAGCTGCTGACAAATTTTTTCAACACCCGTCAGATTGACCGCGCGGGAAGCGCCTTTCATACTGTGGGTTTCCCGGAAGATTATTTCGATCAGGGCCTGGCGTTGATCGGGTTGCTGCTCTTTTTCCAGAGCCAGTAATTTCGCCGTTAAGGTCGCGAGATGTTCTTCAGCTTCAATCCGAAAGGTTTTCAGAAGCCGTTTTAGCAAATCTGCTTCTCTGTCGTTCATGGAATTTTCCTTTTATATTATAAATCATCCTGACATCTCCCGTTCAAACTCTCGTTACAACGCTCAGCGTTGTAACGAGAGAGTATATACACTAAACCTTGTAGCGCTGGATAAGTCTCTTCAGGTTGTCCCCTAAGTCGTGCAGATCGGTCACCGCTTTCTCGGTCTGTTTGGTACTGGCGGCCGATTGAGTACTGGCGGACTTGATCACTTCCATAGCCTCCGCCACCTGATCCAT
>JAZDEI010000198.1:0-3272 GCA_043808945.1 Fidelibacterota bacterium
ATCAGGGTCAATTTGAGAATATTTTGGATTTCGCCATCGAGCGGGAATGGGAAGCCGTTCATTTTTATCACCAATTACTGCAGGAAGCGCCGTCCATTGCTTTAATGGAAGCCATCCGTGAGATCGAACTGATGGAGCGCGGGCACATCGAAGCATTGGAGCAATTTCGTAAGGCCGGGTATTCCCGGATAGCCGCTCCGGCCGTGGAAAATCTCCAGATTGGCGAATATCTCGTGCCGCCGCCCGATAACCAGACCTACCAGAATATGCTTATCACGGCCATGCAACGCGAGGAGCTTTCCTATAAATTATATAAAACATTAGCCGATGCCAGCCGCGAACCGGCTATGGCCAATTTGTTCAGCAAATTAGCCGCAGAAGAGGCTAAGCATAAAAATCATTTTGAGAAATTATACGACAATGACGTGCTTCGGGAGAATTAACCCGGTTGGACTGATATGATTCCAGTATCCTTGAATTTTGACCGGGATGGAAAATGAATGATATCTCGAATTTAATTGAAAGATCTTTGGGGATCACACCCCATGTTCAGATCAAGCTCTTAAGTTCGCTGGTAGTTATCCTGGTTTTCCTGTTTCTGCGGCTGGTAACCATCAAGTTAGTCTGGCGCCGTACCGAGGATGTCCGTCTGCGTTACCTCTGGCGGAAAAGCCTTACCTACGTTTTTTCGATACTAATGATCCTCATCCTGAGCAATATCTGGTTTCACGGGCTGACCAATCTCGGAACGTTTCTCGGTTTGCTTTCGGCCGGTCTGGCAATTGCCTTAAAGGATCCGGTTATGAACATCGTCGGCTGGTTGTTCATCATCGCCCGGCATCCTTTTTCTATCGGCGACCGGATTCAGATTGGCGATAACGCCGGAGATGTCATCGATATACGCCTATTCCAATTCAGTTTGATGGAGATCGGCAACTGGGTGGATGCCGAACAAAGTACCGGACGGATCATTCATGTTCCGAATGGGGTGGTGTTCGTCAATCCATTAGCTAATTACAACCAGGGATTTGATTACCTGTGGAATGAAATCCCGGTCCTGATAACCTTTGAAAGTGATTGGCGCAAGGCCAAATCCATTCTGCTCAATATCGCGGCGATGCACGCCTCCTTTCTTTCCGGCGACGCGGAAACAAAGATCAAGAAAGCCAGTAAGAAATTCATGATCTCTTATACTAAACTGACTCCCATCGTATATACAAGCGTCAAAGACAGTGGCATATTGCTGACGATCCGTTATCTTTGCGAACCGCACTCCCGGCGCAATTCAGCCGAAGTGATCTGGGAAGATATCCTGGAGGAGTTCGCCAAACAGCGCGATATTGACTTTGCCTACCCGACTCAGCGCTTTTATAATAATCTGTCCGAAGGTAAAAAATGAAGTGAAAATTGATTCTGAGATCAATGAGTTCACCAGCCAGGCGATGAGTTACAAATTAATTAATCCGAATTGAATCGTTAAGGAGCAATTATGGCGGTTAAAATAATTGAAGTACAAACCCGTAAGGAATTGAAGCAATTCGTCCGATTTCCGCTGAAATTATACCGCGGCAATCCCTATTATGTGCCGCTACTTGATTTTGATGAAATGAACACCCTGGATGCCCGTAAGAATCCGGCGTTTGAATTCTGCGAGGCGCGCTACTGGCTGGCTTACAAAGACGAAAAATTAGCCGGCCGGATTGCCGGAATATATAATAAACGTTATGTCGAAATCTACGGGAAGAAATCTCTGCGGTTTGGCTGGATCGATTTTATCGATGACGAAAAGGTCGCCGGGGAATTACTTAGCGCGGTGGAAAAGTGGGCCAGGGAACTGGGCGCGGATTCCATTCACGGCCCGCTCGGCTTTACCGACCTGGACCGCGAAGGGATGCTGATTGACGGATTCCAGGAGATCGGGACATTAGCCTCGATCTACAATTATCCGTATTACCCGCAATACATCGAGAAATTCGGTTACGAAAAGGATGCCGAATGGATCGAGTTCGAAATCACGCCTCCTAAGGTTATACCAACGAAAGTACGGGACATTTCCCAGGTCGTTAAAAAGCGCCTCAGCCTGCATACGCTTGAGATCAAAAAAACCAAAGAGGTTTTGCCTTACGCTCACCAGTTATTCGAGGTATACAACTCGACTTATAATGTGCTCTACGGCTTTGTGCCGCTGACGGAAAAGCAGATCGAAGCTTATATCAAACAATATATCGGCTTTATGGATCCCGATCATATCGCGATCGTGCTGGATAAAAACGATCGGTTAGTTGGCTTTGGGCTGACCATGCCGTCGCTGTCGCGGGCTTTACAGAAGGCCGGCGGCCGACTGTTTCCATTTGGACTTCTGCATTTGTTATGGGCGCTCAAACACAATAAAAAAGTCGAGTTGCTTATAGTTGGCGTTTTGCCGGAATACCAGGGACAGGGCGTACCGGCCCTGATGATCGCCGAGCTGGCCGAGAAGTTTGCCAAAAAAGGAATCGTTAAAGCCGAGTCCAACCCGGAATTGATAACAAACAGCAAAGTGCAGGCGCAATGGAAATTCTTCGACCTGCGCCAGCATAAACGGCGGCGTTGTTTTATCAAACACCTCTGAGATTCTCGCTACTGCGGATAAATTGTTTGCCAGGAAATACCTGAGTAAATTCGCCCTGCTTTTAATTAACCGATATTTATATGACTATCCGAAATCAACAATCGAAAAATCACATATTAGCCGACGATCATATCGGACGCCTGCTATTAAAACTGTCTCTGCCGGCTACGATCGGCATGCTTGTGCAGGCATTATACAATGTTGTCGATACGATTTTTGTCGGGCAGGGGGTCGGCACCGTCGCAATCGCCAGCCTGACAATTGTCTTTCCGATTCAGATGATCGTAATGGCGGTGGCCCTGATGGTCGGTATGGGAGCGGCTTCAATTATCTCGCGGGCCCTGGGTGCCGGAGAAATGGCCCGCGCCAGTAAAACGCTCGGCAATGTTCTGCTGATCATTGCGGTGCTGGGTGTTTTTGTGGCGATTTTTGCCAATATATTCATCAACCAGATTCTGATCGTTTTCGGAGCTTCCAGGACTGTTTTACCGTATGCCCGGGATTAT
Source organism: Fidelibacterota bacterium (assembly GCA_043808945.1). Classification (GTDB taxonomy): domain Bacteria; phylum Fidelibacterota; class UBA2242; order UBA2242; family UBA2242; genus JAGNGI01. The sequence continues at coordinate 3,118 of JAZDEI010000198.1, forward strand.
GCCCGGATAATTTTATCCGGCTCGGTTCTGTTTAGTTTTGCAATGGCCACCAATGCCATCATCCGGGCTGAAGGACGCGCTACCATCGCCATGACTACCATGCTGATCTCGGCCGTCCTGAATATCATCCTGGACACAATTTTTATATTCGTTCT
>JAZDEI010000199.1:0-2176 GCA_043808945.1 Fidelibacterota bacterium
TCGGTATCGAAATCGATATGAAAAACTTAGACTGGGTGGCCCGGATTCGCAAATATTACCAGTCCCAGATTTCGGCGACTGAAAACAGCCTGATCCCCAATGGTTACCGCCTGCATCACTCGACCCTGCAAAAAATGATCGCCTCCGGATCAATCGAAGATGGGCTGGATCAATTTCTGCCGGGAATGGCGCCCGTCGCCTCGACGGATGGCAATCAGATCGTCGCCCTTGAAAGATTGGAACAATTCTTAAACCAGGCGCTTTTCTATGAAGCCAATCGTCTTTTTCTGGAATATCCGTTGTCGATCGGCTCGACGATCGGTTACTATTATCTGGTCCGGATAGAAAGCCGGAATATCAGGACATTGATCAACTCTAAATATTACAAAATGGCTCCGCCGGCCGTGCTGGCGAATTTGGTTTACTGAGGAAGTGCATGTTTTTTCCTGAAAAAATGCTCTTAATCAACGCCCTTTTCCCCGGAAAGGATGCCGAGCGGGTCGTCGAGACGATCATCCGTCAAGGTGATTTGCAAATCGCCGACGCCGCCCAGGTCAATCCCTGGATCAAAGACCTGGCCCGCTCTTACAGTGGCGAAGAAACCCAGCAATTCCGGGTCCGGCGCGAAAAAGTGGAAAACATTGTCAAAGCCCTGAAACTGACCGATCAATTACATGGCGTCCAGCCGCTGACCGACGCCTGGCCGGACATCGACCGGCGTCTTGATGCCGCAACAACCGAGATCGAGTCGGTTCTACAGAAGCGCGAAATCCTTACCAAGGAACTTCAGCGATTGAACGAACTCAAAACCCGTTACGAGCGTTTCCCGGGTCTTGGCAAAGCGCTCCAGATGCCCGGCGGCTATTCTTATCTCACGATTGAAACCGGCCAGATTCCGGACAGCAATCTGCCTGTCCTGGAAGAGCAGCTGGCCGCAACCCTGCACGTTATCCTGCCGATCGGCAATTTGAAAGGGACGACCTCAATTGCCGCCATCGTCCTAAAACGTGATTCCGAAATCCTGCAGGCCGCTTTAAAGGTTTCAGGCTTTCAACCCGCCAAAATCGAAAAAGAATTGTCCGGGCTGGCCACTGAGTCACTCGACCGGCTCGAGCGAAATCTGAACGAAACCAATAGTCAGTTGCATAATATCGAAGAAAAACTCAAAGTCACGGCCGACCGGCATCGTAAATTATTGAGCGGCGCATTTCTGCGTATCCGGCAGGAACAACTCTATGACCGGATGTTGCATTTCTTCCGCCGCACCGACCAAACCTGTCTCTTTTCGGGCTGGTTGCCGGACAGTCGTCAGACCGAATTTGTCCAGGATCTGCAGGAGGCGACCCATAACCGGGCGATCGTCGACCTGATCCCGGCCGAATTGGCCGAACAGGTTATAAGCGGCGCGGTTGAAGTTCCCGTCAAATTACAGAATCCGGCTTTTTTCAAACCGTTTGAAATGCTGACGGCAGTTTACGGGTTGCCCCGTTACCAAACTATCGACCCGACGCCGGCGCTCGGAATTAGTTTCCTGCTGATGTTCGGGCTAATGTTCGGCGATGTCGGCCACGGTCTGATACTGGGGCTGTTAGGCTTGTGGCTGGCGCGGAAAGGTCACAAAGATACTCTGCGCAATGCCGGACGGCTGGCGTTGTACGCCGGTTGCGCCAGCATTCTCTTCGGCTTCCTGTTCGGCAGTGTCTTCGGAGTTGAAAATTGGTTGCCGACCCTCTGGCTCAAACCATTGGACTCGATCAATTTATTGTTCAAAACCGTGATCTATTATGGCGTCGTCCTGATCTCGATTTCGATCGTTATCAATATGATCAATGGCATCCGGAGCGGAAATATATTAAAATTCATTTTCGATAAAGCCGGCCTGCTGAGCGGCATTTTATATTGGTGTGGTATCATATTGGTGAGCCGCCTGTTACTTTCAAAGACCGGAGAGGGCGTCGGTTTGTTCGTTGTTTATGCTTTCATTGCCTGTGCGATCCTCCTGTTTTTCCAGGAACCGGTCGTCAATTTAATCCGGAAAAAAAGGCGCCTGTACAATGAGGGCGTAATGACCGGCTTTATGCACGCCATCGTTGAGATGCTTGAAATCGTGCTCGGTTTTCTGGCCAACACGGTTTCTTTTATCCGTGTGGCCGCCTTCGGTCTGGCGCATGCCGGA
>JAZDEI010000200.1:0-5702 GCA_043808945.1 Fidelibacterota bacterium
GGCGCAATTCCCATATGATAACCACCGGCATCATACGAGGTCACGGCATAAAAATATCGTTGTCCGTTCTGGACATTTTCATCGACATAAGTATGCCGGATTCCAGTATCATCGCCCAGATCATATTTGATGCCGTTAATATCTAATGAAGAATCAACTCCCTGGATACCATTATCGAGGTCATATTGGGCAATCGGTTTATAATAAGTCGGAACCCCATCTGCATCTGTAATCAAATATTGATCGGAAAATGCCGGATCAGTGGAGCGATAAATTCGATAACCTTCGAAATCATAACCGTTAGCGCCTAAATCGGCCATATAATTATCATACGATTGCTCAGCAAGATCATCCCAATAAATTGTTACTTTTCCATCTCCGGCTACCGCAGTCACCGTTGGCGCCCGCGGCGCCTTTGCGAATTGATAATCCATATCATAAGTCTTTTGGGCAACATCTTTATTTCTGAGAGCATCTGTCTGATCGACACCAAGGTTGACAGAAATGGAGATCCTCTCCGTCTGACCGACTTCCAGCGGAAAATATCCGGAACTGATATGAAGATTATAGTCACCCTCTAATTCAGTTGTAGGATCGAAAAATTTTCCGGGTGTAAGAAATTCACGCCACATCTTATTATCAGCATAACCGGTAGTGTTTTCGGCAGAAGCAATATAGGCTGCCGAAGTCAGGCCGATCTGATCTGATTCGGAAACGTCAGTCAAATCGATATTCGGTTCGCCGGTTAATCCGGTACCATATCCGGATGTTGGAGCATTATCATTTTCTCCGGCATCTCCGGAATATGCTTCGCCATCCAGTCCATTGTCATCAGTAATTGCGCTCCAATCCCGATCATTATCCACACAATCCGAACGAGTCTCGTCGATCATGGGGGCCACGGTGGCTTGTCGATAGGTCACCGTGTCTCCGGCTACCAATAAACCGCGTTTGATTGTATCACCGATATTAAACGCCTTGTAGTTAATGTGACGGACCGGTATTACTCCGTCAATTGTCAAACGATCTAAATGCAGATCAATATTTTCATCGATTAGACCATCCAGATCATCATCGATTAAATTATCAATATTTTCCTCGAGGATCATACCATTTGTCAAATTATAGGAAATTCCCTGGGATATTACCGTCGTATCTATTCCCGGGAATCTTATAATATGCCTGGAGTAATTCTCATCAATAAGCACCAGCTTTGTTCCGTTCGAAAGAGTTGTCGTATTGAAATCGTCGCTGGTAAATAACGGGACAAGGTTTTCATAATTTGCCCGTTCCGATAATAACTCCGGATGAGAATCAGCATCACCGTCATTATCAATCCCATCCACACCATTTCCAGGGGTTTCCAGGAAAGCAGTGGCCACAACTCCAACCGGCGTATCGCCGAAATCGTCATTGCCCACGTAAGGATAAGCATCCATACACCAGGCCACATCCGTCAACATATCGAAAGACGGATGATCATCATCAGTATCAGTATCACCACCGACCATATCCGCTAACCAGATCGAAAATACTGTTTTTTCGAGTTTCTTGGTCCCGTCATTGGTCACTTCATGAAGAATGAACACATCGTCGTTAACTAAAATTTGCGACCAGGCCATCACACGCACTTTCATCAGCAAGCCAAGTCCACGACGACTTAGATCGGTCGAATCAGGGAAATAATTGAACCGGTTATATTTGTCATCCGAACATTCATAATATATTTCCTGGTCGGCGTTGAATTGGTTTTTCCCGAAATAACCATTCCAGGAACCAACCCAACCCGGGTCAGCGGTATCACTCAAACGATCCGGCCAGTATGAAGGCCAGGAATCTTCGATTGTACTTTTAGCAATTAAAGTCGAAGTTTCATTAAGAAATTCCGGTACCGGTTCAAAATTCCAGGATGTGCTTGTGTTATTTGGATCGGAGCGATAGTGAGGAGTTATCACGATTTTTTGAGTAGTGCCATCTTCCGTTTTCACTTCAGCACCGACAAATGCGGCTACGATTGCCATATATTCCTGCTTGGTATTCTTGGGCCATTCAAAAGGAATATGAGTAGGTTCGCTGCCACTTGTACGCCCTGCGAATCCGTAATTGAAGATACTCGCCCGGACAAGATTGCCATCGATTTCGGTCCTTCTCTGATAAGTTGAATTTCCTCGATGAGTGGATGGCACATAGGCAAAGCAAATCTGCACTAGAAAAATCGAAAATATAATTACTCGTTGAATTTTCATTTACAATCCCCTAGAATGCTAATTTTATTCCAAATAATATCTCACGTGGCGCGCTATACCAATGGGGGTATACTATATATTCTTCAACCGTATTGGTTCGGTTTTCGTCGCTACCGACATTCGCAATACTATTGGTATAATTCGGCTCGCCAGTATCCGAAAATACACTGGTGGCATTTCGGGTATCCAGCAAATTATTCACATTACAATAGAAAGAAACATCATATTTGCTGAACTTTGTGGTGTAATTAATTCTAAAATTAATTTCGTACGTTGCTGGTTTACGGCGACTATTCGAGGGCATTATCGAACTGGCATTCAATCCTGTCCGGGTCGAAATACCGATCGATGGAGTATAAGGATAACCAGAGCCATAAGTCGCAATCCAGGCTATATTCCAATGATTATAGTTATAAGTAATAGACCCATTTAATGTATGCCTCTGATCCCAGTTAAGTGGTGTGATATATCGGGTCGGCTCCTCATTGTTCAATAATGAGTTGTATTCATCACCCGGATCGGAATTCGACCCCTCCGCAATTTGATAGGTATATTCCATATTAGCATATAGAACCGTATTTAGATTATATTTCAAAGACAACACGACGCCGCGAGAATTAGCGTAATCCTTATTAATATATTCCACATAATTCACTCCTGGAATGGTCGTTGTAATTACAGTACTCGTACTAACCCAATTCCGGATATCGCGATAGAACATTGTGGCATCAACTGACAGACCGTTTACCAGTTGTTGCTGCAATCCGAGCTCGTACATTATGGTTTGTTGAGGTTCTAAATCGGCATTTCCATACGGCCCGTAAGTACCGCCACTGGTGCTTACCTTAATACCGCTGTTATAAAGGTACTGAAACGATGGAATCTGGAAAAAATGACCATATGAAAAATGAATCACTCCCTGATCGGTTATCGGAAATGCCAATCCCAAACGTGGACTGAAGCTAGTCTTGGGTTTTACATTTTTATACCATATGGCCTCACGTTCAGCCATCGTCATATTGATATGTTCTTGTTTAAATGGATAATAAATATTTGGATCTTCAGGATCAGCCAGCACATGTCCATGGGAATTAAAATAGTCAAATCGCAAACCAATATTAACAATCAGATATTGATATTCAAGTTTATCCTGGGCATAAATGCTGAATTCTTCCGGCTTTCCCTGATAATAACCGTGTGATGAAGTATTTGTCCCCAAAGTATCGGGTTCAAATGGTTCAATTTCTACATTTTGGTCATCCGTTTTATAAGTAATTATATAATCTTCCTGCTCAATAATATGGGAACGGTACTCAGCTCCGATTTTAATCATATTACGCTTAGTCATCTGGGAAGTATAATCGCCTTTAATCAGATCAGTATTAGTATTTCGGTAATAATGATACAGGTTAGTTCCGCTCGTTACAAAAGTATAACTCGATACGTTGAGACTATCCGGATGCACGTAACGACTATCAAGAGGATTTTTATAAAGATATTGCCAATATTCTGAATAAGCCGAAGAAGCTTTTATCGTATAGAATGATTTTGAACTTAACGTATGATTCAAGGTCAAAGAGTAATTTTTACCATTATCAAAACGATATGGATTTCCGCCCGGATTCCATTTATAGAAATGATCATAATCTTGATAATCTCTGTTATTGATCAGGGCGTTAAAATGCAGGTTAATATTTTGGGTAATAAAAAGCGATAATTTGCCATTTAATGAATATTTATCCTGCCAATTTATATTTACGATGTTACTATCTCCGGCGGCTCCCGTTGTTGTGTAGTACTTATATCCATTCAGCCACCCATTACTATAATATTTTCGGCCGGACAGATAAAATCGTATATTCTTGGATACAAGCGGCCCGCTGAATGAACCGGATATGTTTCGGGTTGAAGTCGGACTGTACTTATTGACTCCGACAAAGATATCATCGGTAGTTGCCCAATAGCCCCCGCTACTAACATCGACAGAACCGTGGAATTTCTCTCCACCTGTTTGAGTTACTATATTGATAATTCCGGACATGGCCTGGCCATATTCGGCATTGAAAGTTCCACTCACTAATTGTAATTCCTGAATTGCATTTTTATCAACTTCAACAATTGCGCTTCCATCATAACTATCCGTTACCGGCACTCCATCTATCCAATATACGACCTCACTCCCCCGTCCACCTCTGACGTGTAAGCCTCCGTCAGCATCTTTAGTGATACCGGATTGAATTTCAACCAAATCGTTGACCTCTTGAATTGGTAAATCTCTAATCACGTCATTGGAAATATGTACCTGAGATGACGTTCGATCTGCCTGAACATCCGGACGCTCATAGACCACCATTACAGCTTCGCCCTGGATTGTTTCAACGCTCATCTCAAGACGAATATTGGTAGTCTGGTCAACAGAGACTGAAACATTCTCAATATTAAGCGTGGCATACCCTATCATCGTGGCATGAATATTATATTGCCCGGGCGGAATATTAAGGATTACAAAATCACCTTCGCTTGATGAGGCTGCTCCAAGATAAGTACCCTCCAACATAATGTTACATCCGATCAACGGCTTACCACTTCCTTTTTCGATCACGATGCCCGAAATCTTCCCGGTGACACCTCCCAATAAGAAAGACTGGAGAAGTAATGACAATCCAATAACACGTAGTTTACTCATTGGCAATTATTCCTCTTTTACCACCAAAATCTTGATAATCAATAGATTTAAGTACTTTAAAATTTTTCTTTACATGGTATTCATCTGTCTTTTGACTAAAATAGTGTTGCATTTTAGTCTGAGATAACTCTTGATGATATTTTTTTTCAATTATCGGCTTTGCTTCCTGTAGTGATAAGTAATGGGGTGGTTGTTCATCAGTAGAAATAAATAAATAATAAGCATCTTGGTACTCAAATGGGCCAACGATAGCATCAATGGGAGCAGAAAATATTGCATCACCAAATTTCCCAACTTCTAATGAAGTGAGCAATCCAAGATAGCCATTTGATGTTGAATTTCGCTGATACTTGGCAAACTCGCTATTTATGCTCTCGAATTTTTCACCGTTTTGGATTCTCTGTAGACATTTAACAGCCAGATCTTTATTCGGCAAGCGGATCTCATATACGTCTCTGCGAACAGGAATGACGAACTCAGATTGATTATTTTTATAATATGATTGGTAATCATCATCAGAGAATTGCACCGTCGATATGTTTTCAATCCAGGTATCTATCTTCAACTTAGTGACTTTTTGTTGATACTGTTCCTGAAATACTTTATCCTGATCGAGTTTCATCTCTTTTGCTTCAGATAATAAATACTCACGGACGATGATTCCCGCAATAAATTCCTTTAAAGTCTCTATATTTCTTATTGATTTTAAATGTTGGTCTCTTGATTTCAGAATTAATGGCATAAGGGCAATATAATTGTAACCAGTACCA
>JAZDEI010000201.1:0-2891 GCA_043808945.1 Fidelibacterota bacterium
ATCCGGTAGTTTTGACAATCGCGATAAGGTTTTTGTAAATGATTCAGGTGCCAGACCGGACGCGTTTGGATATTACGCTCCGCCAGAAAAGCCATCAGGTTCTCCCGATCACGCCCATAAACCGCCGAATCGATTTGCAGACAATACATCCAGTAATTAACGGCGGCATATTCGGGAACTGCGGCCAGTTCCAATCCGGCGATGGCCGCTATCCGCTCCTGATAATGCTGGTAATTATTCTTTTTAATTACGATAAATTCTTTTAGCCGTTCGAGTTGAGCGACACCCAGAGCCGCCTGAATATTGGTCAGGCGATAGTTATAACCGATCTCGTCATGGACGTAGCGCACTTCATCGTCCTTGGCCTGGGTTGTCAGATAGCGGGCTTTGGTTGCCAGTTTTTCATCGTCGGTCAGGATCATTCCCCCGCCTCCGGTGGTGATGATTTTATTGCCATTGAATGAATAACAGCCGATCGAACCGACTGTACCGGTGTAACGACCTTTTAATCCTGTGGCAGTATAATAGGTGCTGATCGATTCGGCCGCATCTTCGACGACTGCGATGTTGCGCTCGCGGCATAATTCGAGCAATTCGGCCAGATTGACGGCATTACCGAAAACATGGACCGGAATCAAAGCCGCGACGCGTTTACCGGTCGTGACATTCCAGGATTGACCATTTTTGAAGCGGGTTTGGGTTTTGATAAACTCGATTGTCTTGACGACGTCCAGACAATAAAAATCGTCACAATCCATAAAAACCGGTTCGGCATGCCGATAGCGGACGACATTGACCGAAGCGATAAATGTCAGAGTCGGGACGATGACTTCATCGTTTTCGGTAACACCGATTATTTTAAGGGCGATTTCCAGAGCCGCTGTACCGTTGACGCAGGCAATCGCATATTTACTGCCATTCAGAGCGCGGATGTCGTTTTCGAATTTACCGACGTATTTTCCGGCCGAGGAAACCCACTCGGTATCGAGACAGTCCTTGACGTATTGCCATTCATTGCCTTTAATAGACGGTACCGAAAGAGGAATAAAATCAGACATTATAGATATCAGCCTTATAAATTTCCTGGTTCATTTTAAGCCACTCGATTACCTCGCGCAGTCCGCTTTGCAGGTCATACTGCGGCCGCCAACCGGTCTTTGTCACGATCTTGGTATTATCGCACTTTAACCGCTCGACTTCACTATTATCCGGCCGGACTCTTTGTTCATCGCCCTGGATGGTAATTTCGACACCCATCAGTTCAGCGATTGTCCGGGCCAGTTCGCCGATACTGATTTCCTGATTCATACCGATATTTGTCACTTGCCCGAGCAAATCCTGACATTCGAATATTTTGATAAATCCGGCGGCTGTGTCTTTCACGAAAGTCAGATCGCGGGTCGGGTGTAAATTACCGAGCGTCAGAGCGGTCCGGCCACTTAGTATCTGCGAAATGATGGTTGGAATAACCGCCCGGGCAGACTGGCGCGGACCGTAAGTATTGAAAGGCCGGACTATTTTGACCGGCAGGCCGAATGAACGAAAATAACTGCCGGCTAACTGATCGGCGGCTATTTTACTGGCCGAATAGGGTGATTGTCCGACGGCGGGATGATTTTCATCGATCGGCACATACTGAGCGGTGCCATAAGTTTCGCTGGTTGAAGTGATCAATATATTTTTTAATTCCTGACATTTGGCCGCTTCCAGGACATTATAAGTGCCGATTACGTTGGTCTGGATGTAGGCCAGCGGCGAAACATAAGAATACGGAATTCCGATCAGCGCAGCTAAATGAAAAACCGCTTCGCAGCCCTGCATGGCTTTCGAAACCGAGTCGTAATCGCGGATGTCGCCGGTTATCACTTCGATTTCCTTTAAATAAGGGGAGGATTCCAGCCAGCCCCAGCTGTTCCTGGAATTATATCTGACAAAGGCTCTGACGGCGAATCCCGACTCGACGCATTTCTCAGCCAGGTGAGATCCTATAAAACCACCAGCACCGGTTATAAGTACTTTCAAGGCTACCTCATTACAAATTTTATTATTTAGGTAATTACTTTCCCGATTATGTCTATCAATTAGTCGCCGGAGACCTCATTGTTTTCTGGGATGTCTGCTGATTTCATATTTTCGGAAAAATATCGCATGTTTTGATAATATTAAACAATTTTTTCGACTAAGTCAATGAATGACCGGGGCATCGCTTGTCCGATTGTAATTCTTACAACAAGTAAATTCGACCTGCCTATCTGAGAAAGGTCCGGACTGATTCTCTATTTCAATAATTCATCGTGCTCAACTCAACACGCGCCAATTATAGTTATTATCCGTGAAATAAAAAAATGTTTTTCCGATCCGGTTTAGACCGATAGTTTTAATCGCACTGAACCGCGCATTTCACTAAGATATTTCCCAAATCAGATCGAAAAGTGAAACCATACCTTGCATTTTTGGCCGGAAAGCCGAAAATTATCGCCGTGAAAGTTTAATAATTTAATCTGCGTTCGATAGGAGGTGCGGTTGAATAAAATCGGGATCGCCGGAAATTGCGGCAAAGAAGATCGCAGCGACTGCCAGATCATCCTGGAACTGACGGAGAGCGGCGGCATTCAGGTTGAATTGACCAGCAAGGTCAAAAGGCTGTACGGCAAATCGATTGAGGCGGACTGCCGGAAGGGGCTGGATTTTTTCGGCATCATTAACGCGTTGGTAAAAATCAATGACAATGGCGCCCTGCCTTTTACTCTGGCCGCCCGCCTCGAATCTGCCGTCAGGCAGGTCACTGAAACTGATAAGGAATTCCTGCCACCTTTTCTGCCGCAGAACAATTATGCCACCACCCGCGATTGCTGGCGGCGGGCGCGCCTCTACCTGCCCGGCAACAGTCC
>JAZDEI010000202.1:0-8623 GCA_043808945.1 Fidelibacterota bacterium
ATCAGCACGCTACAGGTTTTTCCGGAAAAGGTTTGCATGAATTGAACGCGTTTGCGCCGGCTCATTTGACGCAGAATTTCCGAGCGCCGTTTTTTCTCGGAATCCGGAATGTGATCGATCATTTCACCGGCCGGCGTACCGGGGCGCGGCGAATAGCGAAAGACGTGCAGGTAATTGATATCGAGATTTTCAAGGAACCGGCACATTTCTTCAAATTCGGTTTCGGTTTCGCCGGGAAAACCGACCATGACATCCGCGCCGAGGCACACTTCCGGCATGGTTTGTTTGATCCGGGCAACGAGTGCGGCATAATCGGCACAGCGGTAACGGCGATTCATTTTTGCCAGAATCAAATCGGAACCGTGTTGCAGAGGGATATGCAGATAATGGCAGAGACGCGGCTCGGTACGCATCAGTTCGATAATTTCCGGAGTGACCAGATCCGGTTCGACAGAACTAAGGCGAATGCGCGGGATGGTAGTTTCGACTAACAGTCGTTTGACAAGGTCGGTCAAATCGCCTTCAGCCGATTCGTAGCGGCCGAGATTGATACCGGTCAGGACGATTTCCTGAACACCGCGCTCGACGAGACGGCGGGTTTCGGTAAGACATTCCTGCGGCTCGCGACTGCGGGGATTACCGCGCAGGCGTGGAATGATGCAATAGGCACAATGATAGTCGCATCCTTCCTGGATTTTCAGATTGGCGCGAATACGTTCGTCGGCCGGAGAATGTGCCTCGGCCCGGAAAGTCGAAGCAGACAAGCCCGGTCCAGCGACGCATATAATCTTTTCCCCGCGATCGACTCGTTCCACGAAATCGAACAGGTCGTACTTTTCGGAATTGCCCAGCACCAAAAATACACCGGGCATGTCGATCAATTCCTGAACGGCTATCTGGGAATAACAACCGACCACAGCTATTTTGCCGTTGGGAGAAATTCTCCGGGCGGCGGTAATGGCGCCGCGCGTTTTGGCCTCGGCCTGGCGGGTAACGGCGCAGGAATTAATGACAGTCAGATCGGCCGGATTTTGCCCGGTAATTTCGTGGAGATTGTGGCTGGCAAGTTCGGATTTGATGGCATCCGTTTCAGCCTGATTAAGGCGACAGCCCAGCGTCCGAAAGGCGACCGTCGCGATCAAAACTACCTGATCTCAATCAGGCTCTGGTCACCAATGATAAAACGGTTGGTGAACGGTTTGGCTTGTGATTCGACGATCTGGACATCTTTGCCCAGCAGACTGGCTTCGATCCGGATTTTCTGGTTGCGGATGACGCAATTGCAGGAAACGATGCTGAATTCGACTTCCGCATCGCTGATTTCACAATTTTTATCGATGGCGGTATACGGGCCGATGTAGGCGTTGACAATTTTCGCGCCATCGCCGATGATAACCGGGCCACGGATGTTGCTGTTGATAATTTCGGCATCCTTGCCGATGACCACGCGGCCGCTGATCCGGCTGCCCTGATCGACCTTACCTTCGATTGAGGTAACAATATTATCCAGCACCAGGCGATTGGCTTCCAGCAAATCGGATGGCTTGCCGGTATCTTTCCACCAGCCGGTGATTTCCGAGAAGGTGACTTTGTAACCTTTATTCAGCAAATACTGATGCGCGTCGGAAATCTCGAGTTCGCCGCGGTCGCTGGGTTTGATATTATTGACCGCCTCGAAAATATGATGATCGTAAATATAAATGCCGGTTACCGCGAAATCGCTCAGCGGTTCCGTCGGTTTTTCGACGATACCGACAATCCGGTTATCAATAATTTCCGGTACGCCGAAGCGTTCCGGATCGGGTACTTTAGCCAGTACGAGGTGACAGGTCGTTTCATTTTGTTCGAATTCATCGATGAAGCGCCGGATACCGCCGACGATAATATTATCACCGAGATAAAAGACGAACGGTTCATCGCCGATGAAAGGCCGGGCGATCCGAACGCAGTCTGCCAGACCGGCCGGGCGCTCCTGCGGAATATAAACGATCTTCAGTCCGAGTGCGCTGCCGTCGCCGTAAACGTCCCGGACTTCACTGCCTTCTTTATTGGTAATGATCCCGACTTCCCGAATCCCGGCATCCCGGACATATTCCAGGGCGTAGTTCAGAATCGGCTTATTGGCGATCGGAATCAGGTGCTTGTTTTGAGTATGCGTAATCGGTCTCAGGCGCGTCCCGTGACCACCTGCTGTAATTAATGCCTTCATCGCTTTACCTCATCCTAATTTTATCAAGATAATAATTTGCCCGGAAATTAGCTAATCTGCGTCTAACAAACAAAAGTTTTAAGCATCCGTCTCCGCAATCATGTCCAGATCCTCGATGCCAGTCACAGTTACTTCGCAGAAGTCTCCGATCGGCAATGCCGTACGGCTTTTAATCCTGACCGAGCAATCGATTTCCGGGGCATCCCAGACGGAACGGGCGAAATAATCCGAACCGGTCTGGCTTTCCACCAGCACTTTAATACGCTGACCGATTTTGCTACGGGCGAAGGTCTGGGCGATATCCCATTGAATCTGCATCAGAATTTCCTGACGATGTTCTTTTTCGCCCGGCGGGACGTCGTCAGGAAATCCTGCGGCAGTTGTGCCTTCCTCGGCGCTGTAAGTAAAAACGCCCAATCGTTCGAACCGGATTTCCTCGACGAAGTTCAACAGTTCATCGAAATCGGCTTCACTTTCCGCAGGAAAACCTACCATGATTGAGGTGCGCAGAGCGACATCTGGCCGGGACCGGCGAATGTTTTGCAAAGTGGTCTTGAGTCGTTGCGGATCGGCGCCCCGGTTCATTAATTTCAAAATTCGCGGGCTGGCGTGTTGCACCGGAATATCGATATACGGGCAGAATTCCGGATATTTGGCTATGATTTCGGTCAGCCCGTCGCGCCAGAAGTCCGGGTTGGCGTACATCAACCGCACCCAGGGAAACAGCCGCGCAGAAAGTAATTCTTCCAGCAGATCGTTCAGAGTTTTTCTTTCTGACAAATCACTGCCGAAACGGGTGGTGTCCTGCGCGATCAGGATCAATTCCCGTACGCCCTGTCCCCGCAGAAAATCGGCTTCGCGCAGGAGAGAGTCGATCGAACGACTGCGCTGGCGCCCGCGGATCAAGGGAATGGCGCAGAACGAGCAGGAATTTTCGCAACCTTCGGCGATTTTCAGATAGGCCGAATGATGCGGTGTCAGCAAATGACGGCCGGTTTCCAAATCGGGGCAGGCGCCCGGACGACCGGTCAGGAAGCCGATCACTTCCGCTTGTGAATCGACACCGAACAAACCGTCAATCTCCGGGATTTCGTCTTTGATTTGCCGGTAATAGCGTTGCGTCAGGCAGCCCATGACGACGACTTTTTTAACGTTAGTCATCTTCAATTTTAGCGTTTCCAGGATCGTCTCAATCGATTCTTCCTTGGATGAACGGATAAAGCCGCAGGTATTGATGATGACCGCTTCGGCATCGGCCGGCTCTTCCATGTAGTCCATCCCGGCCCGTAAAAGACCACCTTTCAGGATTTCCGAATCGACGGTGTTTTTCGGACAACCGAGTGAAATGATGGCGAAGGAGTGGATGGCGGGCCAAAAGGTCATAGAATCATTTCACCGCAAAGATCGCAGAGGTACTTAATTGAAAATTGTAAATTGTTGATTGTAGGTTGGAGATTGTGGAATTGTACTCTGAATTCTTGCGACAATATAAATAATTCATCATGTAAATCTTGTCAATCCTGTCAAAAATATACTCACTCGATTTCCAGCAGACTGCGAATATATTCGTCCGGGTCGAACTCGACCAGATCGCCGATTTTCTCACCGATGCCAAGGAAGCGGATCGGGATATTTAATTGATGGTGAATAGCGAGGGCGATGCCGCCTTTGGCAGTGCCGTCCAACTTGGTCAGTATCAGGCCGGTGACACCGACCGCTTTGGAAAATTCGCGCGCCTGAACGATGCCGTTCTGTCCGACGGTGGCGTCCAGAACAAGCCAGACTTCGTGCGGCGCGTCCGGAATCACTTTGGCAATTACGCGCCGAACTTTGGCCAGTTCTTCCATTAAATTGGATTTGGTATGCAGGCGTCCGGCAGTATCGATCAATAATACATCGCTGTTCCGGGCCTGCGCCGACCGGACGGCATCGAAGGCGATTGCCGACGGATCTTTGCCTTGGGGATTGCCGATGAATTCCGCGCCGGAACGTTCGGACCAGATACGCAATTGTTCATAAGCGGCCGCCCGGAAAGTATCGGCAGCACAGATCAGAACACGCTGACCGTCGCCTGCAAATTTCGCCGCTAATTTGCCGATCGTGGTGGTTTTTCCGGTACCGTTAACACCAACAATTAAAATCACGATCGGTTTTGTTTGGGCCGGAACAGCCGGTCTGGCTGGTTGCATCAGACCGCTTAGTTCATCCTTTAAAATTTCATTCAGGCGGGTGGTCTCTTTGCGGTCGACTTTGCGCAGACGACCGACCAGAGTTTCCGTCAGATCGACTCCCAGATCGGTTTGGATCAGGGTCTCTTCGATCTGCTCGAGGGTGGTTTCATCGATCCGGAAAAAGCGACCGAGCAGGGGCAGACGACCGGCCAGAAAACGGCCGGTTTTACTCAAACCGAAATCAATCATGCGCGGGATGACGGACTTTCTTCTTAGCCCGGGCGGTAACGAAAATCTGCCGCGAGAATTCATAAATATATTGAATCAACGATAATGACATGAAAACCAGTGTTACCCAAATTAGCGGCGTGACTGACGAGCCGAAAAAATTCGGATAGATAAATGCCAGTACGGTGAGAGATGTGAAAACGACCGAGACTTTCCCCAGTTTATTCGACTGCGGTGAAATCCCACAATTATTCAGCATGTAAACTCCGAGCATTGAAACGATAAAATAACGAATTACCATGAATACGAGAAAAGCGGTCGGCATACGGTCCTTGAATGTCAGGAACAGTATTACGCTCATAATCACGAGGGTATCGGCGAAAGGGTCGAGAATTTTACCGAGTTCCGTAATTTCATTACCGACCCGGGCCAACCAGCCATCCAGAATATCCGATACGATTGCGATCAGGATGAAAACCAGTGCGGTTTTACTGTTGCCATTCCGCAGAAAATAGATGATCGGTACGGCCAGAAAGGCTCTTACCAAAGAGATAATATTTGAAATTGTTACGATGTTATGTGCCGGGATAGCGTCGTATTTTTGGGTGACACGATCTTTGACCCGCAGCACCCTGGTAATCGGGTTTTCAGTCATCGCCAGATTTCCTTTGTCTTATTAATTCCAATAAATCCAGTCCAACCAGCTTTATGATTTCGGGATGCCTCTGTAACTCTTCCCATTCACCTGCAAAGACCACTTTACCGCGATCAAAAATTAATACATTCGCGCATATTTTCCGAATAAGACGATAGTCATGGGAGATAATAATCAGTATTTTACGACCGGCGGATTCCTGAATAATGTTCAGGAATTTCGTGCGGGCTGCCGGGCTGAGCGCAATGGTCGGCTCGTCGAAGATAGCCATCTCCGGAGCCATGGTCAGCCCCAGCGCAATGGTCGTCAGGCGTAATTCGCCGGCACTCAGCTCATAACCGTAACGTTCACTGATTTGATCGTAATTCAATCCCAACCGTTTTAGATTGGCGCTGAAGTTCAGGGCCAATCCTTTTGAATCCGGCTGTTTTTTCAGCATGGTTTCCAGGGCATTACGGATGCTCATCCCGAGAAAAATCATCTCAGGGAATTGCGGGAGATAGAGGGCTCGCGGTGCCGCAGTACCGATCGGATCGGCGGAATCCAGGCGCCAACCGCCGTCTGTCGGAGTGAGCAAACCGCCCAATATTTTCCCGAAGGTACTTTTCCCACTGCCGGTCAATCCGTAAATGCCGATCGGTTTTTCCAACGGACAAAGCAGATGGGGAATCGACAACCGGAAAGCTGGATTTTGGCTATAAGTGAACTGTAAATTTTGGCAGACCAGATTCATGGCGTCTATTTCATTTCAGAATATATTTCAGGTTTGGCCGAGTTCGATAACCTGATCGGCAATGGCGAGTTCATATTCGTCCTGCGTGATCCAGATGACGCGGAGACCTTTTTCGATCAGTTCGCGAATGTTCTGATACAGTTCGATACGCGCCGGGATGTCCAGAAAAGCCGTCGGTTCGTCGAGGATCAGAATTTGTGGCTGACTCACCAACCAGTCGGCAATGGCAAGTTTTTGTTTTTCACCACCGGAGAGGTCATGTGGCGAAGCATTGCGTCGTTCATATAGACCGGTATTGTGAAGGACGCGTTGAACGGCCTGACGGGCGACGGTTGGATGGATTCCACGGTTTTCCAGATTAAAGGCAACTTCCCGCTCCAGATTGAAATGCACAAATTGATCGTCGGGATTCTGGAAAAGGTAGCCGATCGTCCATTTTGCCGACGTGCCGTCGTCGTTCTCATACTGAATCGTTCCGGCGGTTGGTGTGAGTAAACCGGCGATCAGTTTGGCGAGAGTCGTTTTGCCGACCCCGCAGTCTCCGGTCAAAGCCAGCCAACCTTGCAGGGGAATTCCCAGGTTCACCCGGTCGAATAATGGCTGGGCGTTTGGATAGGCGAAACTGAGTTCACACAATCGAATGTTCAATCGGACTCCAGGATTTCTTTGACCGTACGGGCTGAAGCGCCCATATTCCGGAGAATTACCTGGCGAGCGGCGGTCGCGGCCTGCTGATATTCGGTTGTCCTGGTCAGCAGGCGACGAATTTCTCCACTCAGACAGGTTTCGTCCGCGCAAACAAAACCGCCGCCGGCTTTGATCAGCAATTCGGCTTCCTGAGAATTATGATAAGTCGGGCCAAACAGCACCGGCAATCCGGCCACCGCCGGTTCCATGACATTATGGATCGAACCGCGGAAACTGCCGCCGACGAAGGTCAGATTGGCCTGATGATAGAGTTCGGCCAGGATGCCGATCCGGTCGATCAGAACGACCCGGTTGGTGGTCGATTGGTCTTTGATCCGGGAATAACGCAGAGTCTCGAAGCCTTTTGATTGGAAATCATCTTCCAGCATTTCGAGGGCATATTCATTCGGTTCGTGCGGGGCGATGATGACTTTCAGGGATGGAAATTCGTGCAGATTACGATACAATGCCGGCAACAAATGCCGCGCGTCCTGCGGCCAGATACTGCCACCGATGAAAATGAAACCATCTGAGAAAATGCGTGGAATCATTTTATTTGCGAGTAGTTTGGCGCGCTCGAAAACCTGATCATAGCGAGTGTCGCCGAGATTCAGGACGGTAATCTTGGCCGAACCGATCAACTTCTCAACGGATAATTTATGTTCGTCGGAAATGGCGTAAATGTAATCCAGCGACCGGTAGAGATCGCAGAAAAATGTGCGGATGCCCGGTTTTAATTTGGAACTGCCCGGGCGGATACGGGCGGAAATCAGGTAAGTTGTAACGTGATGGCGACCGGCGTTGAAGATCAGGTTCGGCCATAACTCGTAAGTCACGAAGATCATTTTGGCGGGGCGCAATTTCTGGATAAAGCGCCGGGTACGCAGGAAGGTATCGATCGGCAGATAGATGAACAAATCTACTTCCGGAATGCGCTCGGCATTTTTATATCCGCTGGGTGAGGTGAAGCTGGAGACGAGTAAAATGTCCGGCCGTAATGCTTTCAGGCCGCGGACAACCGGCTTGGCCTGCTCAAACTCACCCAGTGAGGCCGAATGGATCAGGTAAACCGTCCGGGTCGGGAAACGCTCACGCAATTTCTGGATAGCCGGCCACAGGGCTTCGCGCCCGTCCAATCCTTCTTTGATTTTGGCGTTAAAATGCGACCAGACGATCAGGCCTGCATATGCGATCGGGATGAAAATGGCATTATAAATGACCAACCAGAATATTGTCATGGTTTGGCTCCTGTTATTTTTTCCAGCGCCGCAAAGACTTGTGCGTCGGAAATTAGGTCAAGACATAATTGGCGTCGCCTGCGGTAACAGCGTCGGTCGCCTTTCTGAGAGCAGGGTCGGCAAAAAAGTTTTGGCTCCAGCGTGATACTTTCCGGTGCAAAACTACCCGCGCCGGTTTCGCGGGCAGTCGGCCCGAGGACCAGTACTACCGGCACTCCCAGTGCTTCGGCGGCATAGGTCAGCCCGGTGTCGTTACCGATTACCGCCCGACTCTGGCTTATCAATCCCAGCGACTCCTCCAGGTCCGTTTCACCGGCAATCCGCACGCTCAGCCCCGGAATCAGGTAGTCCAGTTCCTGCAGTTGAACGTCCCGCCGGCCGCCTAACCATAGAACGGGTAATTTCAGATCGGAGTTTATTCTGCGGGCGACATGGATGTACTTAGCCAGCGGAAAGAGCTTGTTCGGCCAGGTCGCGATCGGCAGAATGACGATAAACAGCCCGGTGATTCCACGATCGGCCAGAATGTTTCGTGCTTTGGCAATCGCATCCCGGCTGAGGAAGATTTCCGGCCGGGCTGAATGGGGTTTCCGGATGCCCAGTGGGCGCAAAACTTTGAAATAATCTGAAAGCAGGCAAAAGTCACGCGGGAAGAAATTCAACCACAAATAGAATAGCAGAAAACGTTTGATGCGCGGTTTA
>JAZDEI010000203.1:0-6899 GCA_043808945.1 Fidelibacterota bacterium
GCCGAAGTTCGCCACTGGAACGACCTGGAGAAACTGCACAGTGAACACCTGTTACATGAACAGGGATTGATTCACATCGAAGGCAAATCCTATATCGTTCACGACGGAGACGTTATCACTTTCAAACTTTCCCCGGGTTAAAATGGCATCGCTGGTGCCTCAGTTCATTAAACTCAATCAGGCATATGGCCTGATCGCCAAAGGCGAAAAAATCCTGGTCGCCATATCGGGCGGAATTGACAGTTTAATACTGTGTCGGACTCTGTCCGAGTACCGGTCATCAATTCATGGCGCTGTCGAATTGAATGCTGTTTATGTCAGCATACCACCGGTGGCTCTCTCTCCCGAACAGATTGAAAAAATCGCAGACTTAATGACAGATTGGCAAATTCCATTCACGATCGTCGCAGGATCTGTGTCAGCGAATGTGGCTTTCAACTGTTATGCTTGTGCCCGGGAAAGGCGTAAGCAATTATTCCGTTTCGCGACGGAGAACTATTGCGATGCGGTCGCTTTCGGTCATCACCTGGACGATTATCTGGAAACCGGCTTGATGAATCTGATTTATCACGGAAGTCTTGAAACACTTCATCCTGTCCAATTGATGCTCTCCGGCCGTATCCGGGTCATTCGCCCTTTTCTGAAAGTTCCGAAAAAGCATATCCTGGCGTACGGCCGGGCAAGTTTAATTACCCCTTCTGAAAATTACTGTCCGTTCCAGGAAGAAAATAAACGCCAAAAGGTACGGGAAATGATGCAAGCCTTCACCGGCCTGAATCGGAATTTCCGCAACAATTTACATCGAGCTCTGAATCGCTGGAACCAGCTCACGGTTTAAAGGCTTAGGGATTTTCCGGTGCAGTGTACCGAAGGGTAATCGTGCCCCACATTGCTTCGCCATTCGGCGTAGTTGGCTGGATAGTTCCGCGATAAAAATACAGACGGTGCGGAGCGTCAACGCCAAAATAAAAATAATGCGGTTTGATTAATGGCTTCAGGACTAGATTGGCGGCTTTCATCTGAATCTCGTAGCAAGCGTGACCGTCAACGGTTTTAACGCCGTTATTTCGCATGATGACTTCAATTTCCATTTTACGCGGCACGATCAGCAGGCGGCAAACGAGCCCTTTTGTGCCAATCTGTTCAAGATTCTGCGATAAAAATATCGGCAAACACGATCCTTGCATGGTCAGCGGTTGGTCTATGATAGTTCGTTCGCTGAATTTCTTTTTGGCACTTTCCTTGTATCGTATTCGATAATTATTCCCGTCCCTCAGAATTTCCTGCTCGCGGCCGTACCGGCTATCTTCAACGTGCAGACTGACGAGTTTATAATCTTTTTCCTGATAGGTCACAGATTCCGATAAAAAATACTGACCGTTTTCATCGTAAAAGCGTGAGGATTTAGTCACAATGCCTTGATTCTGGACTATCTGCCCGGCGTAGGAGTAGAATTTACCGTTGCGGAGAACGATTTCACCGGTGAAGTGTTCCGAACCGGCGGCGATGGCCAGAACTCCTGACAGCATGATGACAATTCCAGTACGAGTTATTAGTTTTCTAATGAAGAGATTACCGGATAAGTGCAGGTATTTTAGGCAGTTCATCCCGAGTTTTTCCCTTTTCTGGAAGTTAAATAGTTAGAATTTCAAGAACCATTACCGGATGAAAATTACGAATTTTGACTTAGTCATAAAATACCGGCTCAAGTCACGGCTTTTCCGGATCAATTCCCGGCAAGATATGTTATTTTTAAAAATTGATAATGTTGACTATATTTTCTTCCGCGTGTTAAAAACATTTACCAACCACAATGTAAAAGGAAAACAATGAATCCATGGGATTTTAGTCTGAATTTCAAAGATTTCGTGCTTGACTTTACTGCACTGGGCGCTTTTCTGATTTTCGGAACGATTATGCGGCGCTATATTCCATTTTTCCAGAAATACCTGGTGCCAAACAATATCATTGGCGGATTTTTCGGACTGTTGATTGGCCAGCAGATGCTTGGATTGATCGCTCTTGATGGAAACCGGCTGGGACAATATGTCTATCACCTGCTTGCATTGACTTTTATCGTGCTCGGACTGGGCAGGTCTAAAACTAAATTCGGAAAAGGTCCGGTCAGTAAATGTTTCATCGAACTAACCTGTTATATACTTCAGGCGGCGATTGGTCTGCTGGTAGCCCTGGCGCTTATTTATACGATTTATCCCGACCTGCCGGCCGCGATGGGTTTACTGGTTCCGCTGGGATTCGGAATGGGGCCTGGAATTGCATATACCATGGGACACAGCTGGGAAAAATTCGGACTCGAGGGCGGAGGTATGATCGGCCTGACCTTTGCCGCGATCGGGTTTTTAATCGCCTATTTTGCCGGTGTAGCGATCGTCAATCGCGGAATAAAAAACCGTGAAACCGCCCTCATTCAGGGACCCGAATCGCTCAATAATGATATTCGCACCGGCATCGTCAAAGATAACAAACCGGAGGTCGCCGGCTGGCTGACGCTTTCGCCGGAAGCCATCGAACCGATGGCTTTTCAGATTGGCCTGATTGGAATCGTCTATGCCATGACTTACGGACTGATTCATCTGATAGCTGACTTGATGACCAATCATGGTTTGCAGGATTTCGTCGATACGATTTGGTCGTTTCATTTTGTAATCGCCCTGCTGATTGCTGTCCTGGTTCGGAAAATTCTCGACCTGACGAAAACAAGTTATATGATCGATAGCGGTTTGATGAACCGGATTTCCGGCGTATCGGTCGATTTTTTAATAGTCGGATCGGTTGTCGCAATAAATATCGTCATCGTCGCCAAATACTGGTTGCCGATCACACTCATGTCATTAATCGCCGGACTTGCTACTTATATCATTATCAGATACACAGCCCGCCGTGCATTCGATGATTTTCGATTCGAACGGATGGTTGGTATTTTCGGTGAAATGACCGGCACGATCAATTCCGGACTGGTGCTGATTCGGATTACTGATCCGGAATTCAGGACTCCGGCGGCAGAAGATCTGGCGTACGGTGGCGGTCTCGCCTTGTTTTTGGGCTTTCCACTGCTGATCCTGCTCAACGCGCCTATGAATTTCTGGAATAATTCCCTGCACGGATACTGGCTAACACTCGGCCTGATGGCAATTTACTTAATCGTTCTCTGGTTGGTGTGGCGACTGATCGGATACATTCGATTTAAATTGCCGGAAAAAGAATAAAGACTGCTGAATATTCAAAGGATACGATCCGGCGCGCTGGATGCCCCGAACTTTGACATTCCGCGTGCGACCGATCAAATCGGCCGTTAAAAAATATTCTTTGTTTAAGAAATTTTGCTTAAGTTCGCCGTGCTTTCTCAAACGGGCTAGACCAGAGATTTAGCGAGCAACTTTCAATCAAGAGGTGAAAATGCTCAATCGGTACAAAATCATCGACAATCGGATTGTATTGAATGGCGACCTGGACGCTTCCATTCTGGTTTTTATCAATCCTGACGAATCCGAAAAACGGATGCTGATCGACCAGTTCATGATCGATGAGCACACTCTCAGTTCTTCCCTCGACCCGGATGAGCTATCCCGTCTCGAGCACGAACCCAACCATGTGGCCTTCATTTTCAAACGCCCGCGCAGTATAACCGCCCGTGAGACTGTTTTCTTCAAAGTCTCCTCGACCGGTGTGTTCCTCTTCAAGGAACATTTGGTCATCGTGGCTTCAGAAGATTACCCGATATTCGAGGGGAAGAATTTTAATAAAATACACTCGAATACTGACATTCTCCTGAAATTGATCTTCCGCTCTATTTATCACTTCCTGGAACATTTGAAAGCGATTAACTTAGTCACGGATGAATTTCAACATAAAATCAACACTTCCCTTGAAAATAAATATCTGATCGACCTCTTCAGTCTGGCAAAAAGTTTGGTCTATTATCTCAACGCGATAAATTCCAACAGCGTCCTGCTGGAAAAACTGAAGATCAATACGGTCAAGATCGGCTTCAGCCAGGAAGAATGCGAATTGCTCGACGATATTATCATTGAAAACACCCAATGTTATAAACAAGCCGAAATACATTCGAACATTCTGGCGAGTTTAATGGATGCACGCGCCTCAATCGTCAGTAACAATCTCAACGTTCTGATGAAGACTCTGAATATCATTACGATCGGTATCATGGTGCCGACTTTTGTAGTCAGTGCTTTTTCAATGAACGTCAAGATACCTTTCCAGCAACTACCTTTCGCCTTCTACATCATTATGGGAATGGCCCTGATTTCCGTCGTGAGCTTCATGTTTTTCTGGAAAAAGAAAAAGTGGTAAGCCGCGATTTCGACCAGTGAACTAATTTTAGATCACCCTCATTTATCCGCCTATAAAATTAATTCCGCAGTAAATAATCCAATACATCTGTAAAAAGATTCGGTCGAAGAAAATCTTCTGTTTTGTGCAATCGCCGGTTTTATTAAATTAGTTCCCGAAAGGAGTTTATTGAGAATGGTTCAGGGATTCGATAAAAGAACATGTCATCGCTTCGAGATTCCGGGCGGCCAGATCAGTTTCCGCAAGAAAAAATTCTTCGGATTTTCAGATTACTCTGCCCCCAGACAGCTGATTAACATCAGTAAAGGCGGCGCCAGTTTCGAATGTGAAGAAATTCTGGCAAATCATTTGCGCCTGATAATCCGTCTGATAATCCCGGGCGAAAACAATCTCGATCTATTTGCCGACGTCCGCTGGCAGAGAGAAGCCGCCGGTTTTTCGAATGCCATCGGGATAGTCTTCGCTCCTTTCGGTCGGCATTTGAACTACAATCCACCCGCCGCGCTGGATGTGCTGAGAAAATTAGATCAGAAATATGTTACCGAACGCTAATGCTCACCGTTCAGTAAGATTGATCCATTTTCTCCGATCAGCGTGGATTTTCGATTATTATCGTCAAACGGCCTCTATCCAGATAAACGGTATAAAAATACTCCCTGCTTCTGCCACTAAAAATATTCACCCGACTTCCTGCGGAGAAATTTTCTGCTATGCATGTTAAAAAACGTATTTTAGTCGTCGATGATGAAGAACTGGTTCGCGAAGTTATCGTTGATCTGCTGGAGACATTCGATTACGAATGCGAAAGCGCCAGCGATGGAATCGAGGCTCTTGCCAAGGCTAAACTTAGTATTGACTTGATAATGACCGACCTGATGATGCCAAAAATGGATGGTTTTGAAGTCATCCGGAGATTACGCAACGAACCCGAATCGCGGGATTTGCCCATCATCGTCGTTACCGCCATGACCAGCAGGGAAGACCGGTTAAAAGCAATCGAGATCGGGGCCAACGATTTTATCGCCAAACCGATCGACAACGCCGAAGTGCAGGTACGAGTTGCTTCGCTTATGCGGATGAAGGAAATCCAGGATGCGATCAAACGTCATAAAGAAGAGCTGGAAAAAATCGTCCAGCAGAGAACCGAAGTGCTCCGTAAGACTCTCGACCAGATGGTCGATGCCCAGCGCCGGACCCACGAAGCCTACCTTGATACCATCAAGAAATTAGCCATCGCCGCCGAATATAAGGATGAAGGCACCGCCGAACACATTTATCGCATCAGTTACTACTGCGTCGCAATTGCCAGAGCCCTTAAACTTTCCCCGCATGAAATTGAAGTCATTCAACACGCCAGCCCGATGCATGATGTCGGCAAGATCGGCATTCCGGATGGAATTCTGCTTAAGCCCGGCCAACTCGATAAAGAAGAATGGGACATTATGCAGCAACATACCATCATCGGCGCCCGTATTTTATGTGGTTCTTCATCGGAGTTACTGCAGGCCGGGGAAATAATCGCGAAATCCCATCACGAAAAATGGGATGGCACTGGTTATCCCGGAGGTATCAAAGGCGATGCTATTCCACTCTTTGGACGAATCGTCTCAATCGTAGACGTATTCGATGCCCTGACGACCAAACGACCATACAAGAAAGCCTTTTCAAACGAAGAGGCGTTCGAAATTCTGAAAGATGGTCGCGGCAAACATTTTGATCCCCAGATCGTTGACCTGTTTTTTGCAATCATTAATGAAATTTTAGCGATTCAGAAACAGTATATCGACCATCCCAAACCCGCCGAACCACTCGATATAGACCGGATCAGATACTGAGTTAATTGACTGGTTTTAATTAGGAGAATATTCCGCCTGTGTTCATCCGATTTACTGAAAATTCCGTCACAGGAAATTCAATATAACCAGTGCCGAAAATGGTGTCCCGGTGAGGATTTTATCCGAAAATATTTAAATTAAATTCGTGACGCGGAGTAAGAGCCATTGAAATCAAAATATTCTCGAGCTGATGGCCTAAAAGATCTGATCGCCGGCATAATACTGGTAATTGCACTTCTGCCGGTTTACAGCCAGGCGGCGGAATTATCGGGTAAAATTATCGACAGCGATACCCAGCGACCTTTGGTGTCAGTCAATATCCTGGTAATCGGTTCCTCGGTGGGAGGAACTTCCGATAAAAACGGATCATTCGTTCTGACCGGAGTGTTTCCGGACTCGGAGCAAATCGAATTTTCCCACATTGGATATCAGACTCTGAGACTTTCTGCCGCTGAAATAAATCGAAAAAACACAATCATGCTTAAGCCGGTTTCGATCATTTTTAAAGGAGTCGAAATAACCGGCGAGAAGAAAAAATATCAAACCGATCTGCCGGGGGATATATTAATTATTCAGCAAAAAAATATCACTGAAAGCCTTCCACTCAATTTTGGGGAACTTCTGCGCAGTGAGACAGCCGTACAACTTGAATCATCCGCTCCGGGATTGCAGACCATTTCCATTCGGGGCTGTAATCCGGACCAGGTTGTCATTTTATATGACGGGATTCCC
>JAZDEI010000204.1:0-16316 GCA_043808945.1 Fidelibacterota bacterium
AATCATCATCCCGATCCAACCGTTGCCAAGAACCTGAACGACCTGATTGCCGAGGTTAAAAGGGTGGCTACGATTTCGGCGTGGCTTTCGACGGCGATACCGATCGTATCGGAGTTGTTGACGATCTCGGCCAGAGTATCTGGGCGGATTACCTGATGATCCTTTTCCTGGAAGAGGTCGCCCGGCCGGGCGTCCCGGTCATTTTCGACGTGAAATGCTCGCAGGCGCTGGATGAGATGATCGTAACCCGCGGCGGCACACCGCTGATCTGGAAAACCGGGCATTCGTTGATTAAGCAGAAGATGAAAGAGGAACACGTTCCGTTCGCCGGCGAAATGAGCGGTCATATATTTTTCGGCGACGAGTATTTCGGATACGACGATGCAATTTACGTAGCGGCCCGCTTTGCCCGCCTGATCTCGCGCTCGTCTGAAAAAGTCTCCGAGAAAACCGCCCGCCTGCCGCATTATTTCAGCACGCCGGAAATGCGGCTGGAGACAAAGGACGATCCGACAAAGTTTAAAATTGCCAGCCAGGCGGAGGCTTATTTCAAGGCGCATTACGAATGTCTGGATGTCGACGGCGTGCGCATTAAATTCGGCGACGGTTGGGGACTGGTACGTTCCTCGAACACCCAGCCGGTGATCGTCACCCGTTTCGAGGCCAGGACGGCTGAACGTCTGACCGAAATCCGCGACCTGGTGCTCAATAAACTGCGGGAGTTCGGCGAATTTAAGATCTGATCATGGGAAGCGGTTTCCGACGGATTTTTTTCCCATGAAAATTATCGTAAAATACTGCGTGAATTTTGTGAGTGAGATCAGATGCCGCTAACCTTCAGTGATAAAATCCTGCGGCTGAAAGATGAAATCGACCGGCAGTTGATCAAACTCGAGTTGCCGGAATTACCAGTCACGCTCTACCAGCCCATGCATTACTGCCTGAACGCCAAAGCCAAGCGCCTGCGGCCGATCATGGTTTTATTGGTCGGGGAAAATCTGGGCGCGGCGCGGGCGGCTCTTATGCCGTCCGCCCTGGCAATCGAAATCATGCATACTTTCACGCTGGTTCACGATGATATAATGGACAACGACACATTCCGGCGTGGCCAGCGCACCGTGCATGTGCAGTGGAATGTCAACACTGCAATTTTAACCGGTGACGGCCTGATAGCCCTGGCTTTCCGCATCCTGATGCAAACCAAATCGGAACGGATCAATCAGATCGGGACGGAATTCAGCCAGGCCATGCTGGAGATATGCGAAGGGCAGTCTTTCGACATGGCCTTTGAAAAAAACGATATGATCGACACGGCCGGTTACATGGACATGATCGCCCGTAAGACCGGACGTCTGCTGGGACTGGCCTGCCAGCTGGGCGCATTGATCGCCGGGGCCAGCCCGAAAATCATCCACAATCTGAACCTTTTCGGGCAGGAATTGGGACAGGCTTTTCAAATTCAGGACGATTTGCTGGAACTGACTGCCAACCAGGATGTGATGGGTAAGAGCCTGGGCAGTGATTTCGCGGCCGGTAAAAAGACTTATCCGATTGTCGCGGCTCTGACCGACCTGCCGGAATCCCAGCGGGCCGGATTCATCGATTTTCTCAAAGCCAATGCTTCAAACCGGCGTCTGATCGTCCAGGAGTTGACCAGGCGGGACTGTATTCAACAGACCGAGGCCGTTATCGCGCGGCTGTTCGCCGATGCCCGGCAAAGACTACGGATATTTCCTGAACAATTACAGGCAGACTTGAATTATTTTATGGAATTAATCGCAAGACGGCAGTCCTGAGATGGTCAAGCAAACTGTCAAAATCCTCAATCGGCACGGATTACATACCCGGCCGGCAACCGTCCTGGTGACTCAGGCCACCCATTTTAAATCCGAAATTTTCCTGACTTATAATAAGGTGCGGATCAATGCCAAGAGCATCCTCGGGGTATTGGTGCTGGCCGTCGAGCCGGACGCCGAAGTGATCCTGGAAGCAATTGGTCCTGATGAAAACGAGGCGCTGGCCGCAATGGTTGAGCTCGTCGCCAATAAATTTAATACGGAATAAAGTTGCAGATTATCAAGGGCATTAAAGTTGCTCCCGGGGTCGTGATCGGTCCGGTTTATTATTTTGAACGGAACAAAATTCCGATCCCGCAGACCCTGATTACCGACATAGAAGTCGGGATTGAATTAGACAGATTTCAGAAAGCCATCGAACGCGCGACCGCCGAATTGAATCAGGTGCGCAGTCTGGTTGTGGATCATCTCGACGAAGATCACGCCCATTTGATTGATGCCCAGCTCATGACTCTGACCGACATCGAATTGGTAAAAGAAGTGAGCAACCTGGTCCGGAATCAGCACCATAACGTGCTCTGGGCTTATTATGAGGTTATGGAAAAATATGAAGCCGCTCTGAAAAAATCGCTTTCCAAATATCAGGCGGAACGTCTGATCGATTTGCATGACGTCAAGAAACGGGTAGTTCATCACCTTTCAATGCAGACCGACTATAGCGTACCGCAAATGCGGGAACCGGCGATTTATGTCGGCGACCGGATTTCGCCGTCCGATCTGATCCACATCCACCACCAGAAGACCATCGGGATTATAACACAGATCGGCGGGATGGATTCGCACGCTGCGATTCTGGCCCGCGCTTTCGGTATTCCGTACCTGTCGGATGTCGCCGAGATCGAAGTCATCGGAAAAGCAGTGAAAATTATTCTAGATGCAGACCACGAACAAATCCTGATCGATGCCTCTCCAGCGATCGTTGATGAATACGAAATTAAAATTCAGGAATTCAATATCCGGAAGCATCGTCTGCTTAATCATAAAGCCCCGGCCGTTTCCCGCGACGGGATTGCCATTGACATTAATCTGAACGCCGGTTTTATTTCCGAGGTCAATGCGGTCAATCCAGCCCAGATCAAGGGTATTGGCCTGTTCCGTACCGAATATCTATGCCTCGAACGCAACACCATTCCCGATGAAGAGGAACAGTTTCGGGCCTATACTCAGATTCTGAAGGAGATGAAAGGCAAGCCGACCACTTTCCGGACATTTGATTTCGGGCGTGAAAAGCTGATGGCGATCCTCGACCTTGAAATGTTTCATACTGATACGATCTTCGAGACCTGGGGCGGTATCCGTTTCTGCCTCGATAATCCCGAATTGCTGATTACCCAATTGCGGGCATTACTGCGCGCCAGTCCGGCCGGCCCAATGCGGATTATGTTTCCGCTGGTCTCGAATCTGGCGGAAATTCACCACGCATTGGCGCTTTATAAGCAGGTCCAAAGCGATCTGCAGACTGAGGGTCATCATGTTGCGGCCAAAATCCCGCTCGGCGTCATGCTCGAGACCAGGACCATTTTAGAAGAATTGCCCGAACTGACCAATCTGGTCGATTTTTTCAGCGTCGGGACGAATGATCTTGCCCTTTTTCTGCTCGGATCGAAACGCACCGATACGCTGACGAAAAATTATTACCATCCGTTAATCTTTCAGACAATTGACCGGATCGTCGAAATCGGTCGTAAAAAGTCATTTCCGATCACGGTTTGCGGCGAAATGGCTTCCGATCCGTGCGCTGTGCTGGGATTGCTGGCTTTGGGCGTGCGTTCTTTTAGCATGAGCGCCAACGCCCTGAGCGCGGTTTCCGATCTGGTTCGCGCGGTGGATATCCGCAAGGTCTCGGCCTTGAAAGAAAATCTCCTGACGGCAGAAAGCGCAACTCTGATTAATGCGATTCTGCAAAATTATTACCAAAAATACATTGGAAACGGCCGGTAACGAATGCAACAGGGGATTTTCTGCTTGATTCTGCTGGGCGATAATGATATATTCTATAAAAGTTATGATTAGGGTTGCACTCAGTAAAATTATCTTCTATCCGCCAAGCAAGGGCTATGCGCTTCTGCTGAAAGAAATCGGCGGCGAACGCCAGGTGCCGATCATTGTTGGCGTTTTTGAAGCCCAGTCCATTGCCCTGGCGATCGAAGATGTCAAAATGCCGCGACCAATGACCCATGATCTGTTCGTAAACGTTATCCAAAAATTCTCGGCGCGGATCAATTCGGTTACGGTCAGCGATCTGGTAGACGGTACTTTTTATGCTCAGATCGAGATCGGCCTGAGCGGCGATAAAACCCTGACAATCGACGCCCGGCCCAGCGATGCCATTGCGCTCGCTCTGCGCATGAAAGCCACGATTCTGGTGGCCGAGGAAGTCATGCAGGAAGCCGGGCAATATTTATCCGGCAAACAAAGAGAGACTATCGAAAAAGAGGAACCAATTCCGGAAATCCAGAACCTTGATCGCCTGTTCGAACTACAGAATCAACTTCAGAGGGCTGTCGAAGAGGAAAATTACGAATTGGCGGCGCAGTTGCGCGATCAGATCAGCACTCTTCAGCGGGAATTGAACATTAATTAATTCATAAAAATTATTACGGCGCCCCGTTTTTTGAACGGTAAAAATTTTTAGAATCCCTGCAACGAACCCAGGCAGAAAAAAACAGTTGATTTTTAGTAAATAAAGTTTCGATATTTAAACTGATGGAAAAAAGGACTACAACGCGACACGGAGAAATGTAGTGTCAATTATTTAGGGCAAAGGCAACGATAGATGAATAAAGAAAATAATGACCACGTAAAACTGCAATTTTTCGGCGTCAGAGGATCATTTCCCTCTTTTCTCGATAATTCGGAGCTGGAGGAAAAACTCGCCTGGGTGTTAAAAGATGCCCGCCAACACGATCTGGACAGCGATGAGGCCATTGGTAAATACATTGCCGGCCTGCCGCCTCACCGCAAAAACTTTATCGGAGGAAATACTGCCTGCGTGTACGTCAACGTCGGAGGCAAACATATTGTCCTGGATGCCGGTTCCGGTATCCGCCGCCTCGGTGAACGCATGATGCATACGGAGTTCGGCAAAGGATCCGGTACCGCGCATATTTTTCTCAGTCACACTCATTGGGATCACATCATGGGTTTTCCGTCGTTTTTACCGGCGTTTAAATCCGGCAATGAAATCATCATTTACGGCGTGCACAACGGTCTCGAACAAAGGATCAGCAATCAGCAGGAAGACGAATTTTTCCCGGTTTCACTTTCGGCTATGGGGGCGAACATCGATTTTGTTCAACTACGTAAAGAAGAAACCATCAACCTCGGTGAGCTGGCAATAACCAATACCATGCTTAATCACCCCGGTGGTTCATTCGCCTACCGGTTGGATTACAAAGGGAAATCCATCGTCTATGCCACTGATTCGGAATATAAAAACCTGAATCCGGAGCAAAATGAGAAATTTATCCAATTCTTCCACGGAGCCGACGTCCTGGTCTTTGACGCACAGTTTACAATCGAAGAAAGCATCGAAAAAGAAAATTGGGGTCACAGCACCGCCATTCAGGGAGTCAATTTGGCCAGTCAGGCCGGTGTTAAGAACCTGTTCTTCTTTCATCACGATCCGTCTTATTCAGACGTCAAACTACAGAATATTCTGCTGAGCGCCATCGAATATCAGAAGCAGCAAAGCGCGGCCGGAGGATTGAACCTCGCTCTGGCGCGGGAAGGATTGGAATTAATTCTGTAATCGATGGTGATTTGCTGGAAATTGGCGCCATTTGCAGCGACGGCAGAATAGCAGACCGCCTATTGAAATTCGGATTGAAATTATCTAACTTAACGCCGTGTCGGCAATGAAAAACAGTATCATATACGCAATCAATAATTTTGACGCCACCGGCGCGGTAAATCTTTATAAAAGCGCCGTGATCCTCTGGACTTATCATTTTGGATATAAATAAATTTCCTGCGTTTCCGATTTCCACACGTTTGACAGTCATTAATTTAGAATGAAAGGAATAGATCTATGAATCGCAGGAATGTTATCATTATTGGCGCAGCTGGCCGGGATTTCCATAATTTCAATACATATTTCAGGGACAATGAGCAATATAATGTCGTGGCTTTTACGGCCGCCCAGATTCCCGATATTCACGACCGCAAATATCCGGCTGAACTGGCCGGGAAACTTTATCCGCAGGGTATCCCGATCCACACGGAAGCCGATCTGCCGGGCTTGATCCGCGAGCAACAGGTCGGTGAATGTGTCTTTGCATACAGCGACGTAACCTACCAGAAAGTCATGGGGCTTTCGGCTATTGTCAACGCGGCCGGGGCAAATTTTACTCTGCTGGGGCCGGATGCAACTATGCTGAAAAGCACGAAACCGGTAATCTCGGTTTGCGCGACCCGTACCGGTTGCGGCAAGAGTCAGACTTCGCGCAAGGTCATTGAGATTCTGTTAGCAAGAGGCCTGAAGGTCGTCGCCGTGCGTCACCCGATGCCGTATGGCGATCTGGTCGCCCAGAAAGTTCAGCGTTATGCCGTTCTGGACGATTTGAAAAAATACAAGTGCACCATCGAAGAGATGGAAGAATACGAACCGCACGTCGTGCGCGGGAATGTCATTTATGCCGGCGTCGATTATGCAGCCATTCTGCGCGCCGCAGAGCAGGATCCGGACGGCTGTGATGTGATTTTGTGGGACGGCGGCAACAACGACTTTCCGTTTTTTAAACCCGATCTGGCCATCACTGTAGCCGATCCGCATCGTCCTGGCAACGAATTGAGTTATTATCCCGGTGAGGTTAACCTGCGCATCGCCGACGTAATCGTTATAAATAAAATCGATACCGCCAGCCCGGAAGGAGTTCAAATCGTCCGCCAAAGTATCGAAAAAGTCAACCCGAATGCGCGCGTCATTGATGCGGCCTCGCCCATCCGGGTCGACCGGCCGGAGATTATCCGCGGAAAGCGCGTTCTGGTCGTTGAAGACGGACCGACCCTGACTCATGGTGAGATGCAAATCGGCGCCGGTATCGTGGCGGCCCGCAAATACGGCGCCCGCGAATGTGTCGATCCGCGACCGTACACCGTCGGAAAATTGACCGAAACCTTTCGGCTTTATCCTAAAATCGGCCAACTGCTACCGGCCATGGGCTACGGCGAAGCCCAGATTCGCGATCTGGAAGAAACGATCGCGCGTACCGATTGCGATTCGGTCATCATCGGCACGCCGATTGATCTGAATCGGATCATCAAGATCAAACAACCGTCTACCCGGGTATATTATGATTTGCAGGAAATCGGCAATCCGAATCTGACCGAAATTTTGGACGAATTCTGCCGCAGGCATAATTTTGACCAAAAAGCGGAGGACGTATGAATCGTACGGCTGTTGTAGCCCTGGGCGGCAATGCGATTTCGCCCAAAAATGAGAAAGACACGATCGCCAATCAGTTTAGCAACACCCGCAAAAGCCTGCAATCGGTGATGAATTTGGTGCGCCAGAAATATCATCTGGCGCTGACGCATGGCAACGGCCCACAAGTTGGCAACGCTCTTCTGCGGGTGGAATTGACAATCGATAAAACGCCGATCCTGCCACTCGGCATTTGTGTGGCGGATACCGAGGGCGGTATGGGTTATATGATCGAACAATCTCTGCAGAATGCGCTGATCGCCGCCCGGATTTCGCGGGAAGTGGTATCAATCATCACTCAGGTGGTCGTATCGGCCGACGATCCGTCGATTAATAATCCTTCAAAATTCGTCGGCAGTTGGTACTCGCTGACCGAGATAAAAGAACTGGCCAGGCGCTTCGGCTGGCAGATCAAAGAGGATGGGGACCGCGGCTGGCGACGGGTTGTGCCTTCGCCGGTTCCGCGCCGGATCATCAATCACCGGGCAATCAAACACCTGGTCGATCTGGGCACGATCGTCATTGCGGCCGGCGGCGGCGGAATTCCGGTTTATGTCATGAACAACGGTTTATACGAAGGTTTTGATGCCGTAATTGATAAGGATTTAGCGGCGGCCGTTCTGGCGCACGACATCGGGGCGCAGGAATTGTACATCCTGACCGAGACTGACAGTGTCAAGATCAACTTTGGTAAGCCGAACGAACAATCGATCGACCTGATTCACGTCCCGGAATTAAAACATCTCCAGCAGGAAGGGCATTTCCCGCCGGGATCGATGGGGCCCAAAATCCGGGCAGCGGTCGACTTTATTGGATCCGGAGGCGAACGGGTCATTATCACTTCAGTTGAAAAGGCGGTGGAAAGCCTGCACGGCGATAGCGGCACGACCATCGTTGCTTAGAAAGGAAAAACATGTCGGTAACCTTGGCTATCCTGAAACCCGATTGCGTCGAGCGGAAATTAGTCGGTCAGGCAATCGCTTTCATCGAAGAGCAGGGCTTCAGAATCATATGCATGCGAATGATTCATTTGCAGAAACAGACGGCCGCGGCTTTTTACAGTGCTCATCAGGGAAAGGAATTTTTCGATAGTTTGCTCGATTTTATGACCTCCGGACCATGTATTCCACTGGTTTTGGAGCGCGAAAGTGCGGTTGAACATTTTCGCCGGGTGATTGGTGCGACCGATCCGCAGGTGGCGGTTGAAGGCACTCTGCGACGGAAATATGCCGAAAATGTTCGCCATAACATCGTCCACGGCTCAGATTCTGAAGAAAACGCAAAGAAAGAAATTGCATTTTTCTTTCCCACGATGGAAATTATAAAGTGATTAACCCCTGGAGGGCTTGACTTATGAAGAAAATTAGTGTTGCTTTGATTGTTTTACTGGTACTCTTAAGCGAGTGCGGAAAAAAACCGGTAACTAACGGCACGGTCGGCAGTCCGGTAGATTTGATGCCGGTGCTTAAGAAAACGGAAGATACAGTGGCCTGTACCTTTAAATGGGTTTTTAATGCCAAACCGGCTGAAAGCAGTATGGATGTTTTATCCTTTCAACCGGACAGCCGGAGTTTTGCGATTTCGTTCGTACCGGATGTCCCCGGGGATTACGAGGTACAATTTTCAAGTCTTAATGCTGATGGGAAAGAGCAGTTTGCCCAGGTCTTTGCCTGTGTAATTACCCAGGACACCAGTCAGACGCCAGCCACGGATTCCGGGGGTTACCAGATTCCGGCCAAGGATTTGTCTGCGCCCTTACCGCAATATTCTAAGCCCGGCTCACAATCTGTGCCAGCCGCCGTTTATCAGTCTACTCAGGCGGCCAAACCCAAACCAAGAGCAGTTGTCAAGGGACGCAGAATTCCCAAAGTGCCCGGTAAATATACCATCCAGATTTCATCCTGGAAAAGTTACAATCAGGCCGAAGCGGCGCTCAGCAAATTGGCCGCCGGCGATCTGGATGCCTATATTCAGAAAGCCTATTTTCAGGAAACCAAAGAGACCTGGTACCGGATTCGGAGCGGCACTTTTGACTCTTATGACGAAGCTAAAGGAATAATGAAAGATCTTCAGTCGCGATTTCCCAAAGAACATTTCTGGATAGATTTTGTCCGTGAAGATCAGTAAATAAATTTAGGAGGATAGAATGAAGAAATTAAAGTTCGACGTGCGGGATGTATTTTTGACTCCCCGTCTGGCATTAAGTGGAAAAAAAATCTGGGTTCATTTATTAGGCCTGGCCGCCGGTTGGCTGATATATTCGGTACTGGCATATGTAGCCTTGTTGGTCAATGGCCAAACCCTGGCTGATATCTGGAAAACCTATCATTTCTTTCCTTGTTTATGTTGCTGCGGCTTGCCGATAGCCTGGTATTCATGGATAATTTATGCGGTGGGCGTACTGGCCTGGATCATTATCTTTCTGCTGGCCTCGGTAGCAGTCGCGCGCATCACCTATAAACAGATGAAAGGGGATGAATTTTTCTCGTCCGGCGACAGCTTCAAGTACGTCAAGAAGCATGGTGTGGCCGTCATTATGGGTCCGGTTTCGATCCTGCTGATAATCGCGTTCTTCGTAATAATGGCGATTATTGCCGCCTGGATTGCCAAGTGGCCGGTACTGGACATCATTTTCCTCGGATTACCCTATTTACTGTATTTTATCGTATCTGTTTTTGTGGTTTATACGATGGTGGTTTTTGTGGTTTCATTTATTCTGGCGCCGGCGGTTGTCGGCACGGCCGAAGAAGACACCATGGAAACGGTTTTTCAGAGTTATTCCACACTCTGGGCGCAACCCTGGC
Organism: Fidelibacterota bacterium; assembly: GCA_043808945.1. GTDB lineage: Bacteria > Fidelibacterota > UBA2242 > UBA2242 > UBA2242 > JAGNGI01. The sequence continues at coordinate 10,086 of JAZDEI010000204.1, forward strand.
GGTTAGTTTTATACGAAGGAATCATTTGCAGTTTAACCGCAGTCGCCACGTTTATCTATGGTTATGCGATGATTCTTGGGTATAAGTTTTTCAATTTAATTTTCGGGGCAGGCTGGTTAATGAACGGTAAAATGGCGCGGATCGTCGAGCAGTCATCCTCGTATCTGTTCGGGATCAATTCCCCGGTGACGGAGGCGGTCAGCCGCTATTTCTGTATTTGCACTCCAGCCTCGCTGGGTATGGTGAGGCCGCTTTATCTCGGAACCACGGATGTCATTACCATTGTGCTGGTGACTGTCGCCCTGTTTGTCATCGCGGGTACCGTGATTGCCTATGGCCTGGCCAATTTCAGTGTCGGTCAGGCATTGATCTATGTTGTTTTACGTAAGAAAAAAGATGATGAAGACCTCGTCGAACGCAAGGATGAAGACGAATTAAAAGAAGAAGAATCCGCAGAAACTAAGAGTGAAGAGGAGACGACTACTGAGAGCGAGCCTCCGGCTGCCGAAGAGAAAACGGAATAAAACCCGGTCTAATCATCATTTTAAATAAAGGGGCGTCGCAAAAAGGCGCCCTTTTTATTTGCCGGAATGTAACCAAATCTTGAAAAAAAAGTCAATTTGACGTAAACTTAACGCCGTTTATTTACATTAAAATATAAAAACATAAAGAGGTAAAAATGACGAATCCCAAAGCGAAAACCCCCAAATACGTCTACTTTTTCGGCGGCGGAAAGGCCGACGGAAATGAGAGTATGAAAAATTTACTGGGCGGAAAAGGAGCCAATCTGGCTGAAATGGCCGGCCACCCCGAACTGCGTCTGCCCGTTCCACCCGGCTTCACTATCACGACGGACGTTTGCACCTATTACTACGATAATAAGCGCAACTATCCGGCGGAATTAAAAGCCCAGGTGGAAACGGCTCTGGCCAAAGTCGAGAAAATTCTCGGACGCAAATTCGGCGATCCGAAAAGTCCGTTGTTGGTCTCGGTGCGTTCCGGTGCCCGCAAATCCATGCCCGGTATGATGGAAACCGTCCTGAACGTCGGCCTGACCGAGAAAACCATTCCCGGTCTGGTCAAACAAAGCGGCGGCAACGAGCGGTTCGTTTATGACGCTTATCGCCGTTTAATCATGATGTATTCTGATGTGGTCATGGAAAAAGCGGCCGGTGTCGAACCGAAAGACGATGAAGGTATTCGCCGCCAGCTCGAAAAAATAATGGATACAGCTAAAAAAGCTAAGAAATATACCAGCGACACCGATCTGACAGCCATGGAGTTGAAAGAATTATGCGGCGCTTTTAAAAAGCAGATTAAAAAAGCGCTCGGCAAAGAGTTTCCGGATGATCCGATTGAACAAATCTGGGGTGGCATCGGTGCCGTATTTGCTTCCTGGAACGGCCGGCGCGCCGTTTCTTACCGCCGCATCGAAGGCATTCCGGACGAGTGGGGCACGGCCGTTACCGTTCAGGCAATGGTTTTCGGCAATATGGGCGAAGACTGCGCCACCGGTGTGGCTTTCAGCCGCAATCCCGGTAGCGGAGAAAATGGTTTCTACGGCGAATATTTAATCAACGCCCAGGGCGAAGACGTCGTCGCCGGTATCCGGACGCCCGCACCATTGAATAAATATTCCACCTCCGAACACAATAAAGAGTTGGTCACGCTGGAAAAAGGCATGCCGACTCTGTACAAGGAGCTCGAAGAATACCGTACACGGTTAGAAAATCACTACCACGATATGCAGGATATCGAGTTCACGATCGAAAATAACCGGCTTTTCATGCTCCAATGCCGCGTTGGTAAACGTAACGGCCCGGCCGCTGTGCGCATGGCGCTCGATATGCTGAAGGAAAAATTGATTACCAAAGAAGAAGCCGTTATGCGAGTAACTCCGGCACAGCTTGATGAATTGCTACATCCAATCATCGATCCGATTGCCGAGAAGACGCATGAACCGCTCGCCAAAGGTCTACCGGCCGGTCCGGGTGCCGGCAGCGGCCAGATCGTCTTCAACTCGGTCGATACGGTCGAATGGGCCAAGAAAGGCAAGAAAGTCATTCTGGTGCGCGAAGAAACCAATCCCGAGGATGTCGACGGCATGCGCTCATCCCAGGCGATTCTGACCGCCCGCGGCGGCATGACCAGTCACGCGGCTTTGGTTGCCCGCGGCTGGGGTAAATGCTGTATCGTCGGTTGCAGTGCAATTCATATCGATTACCAGAAAAAGACGATGACTATCGGCGCTCATGTTTTCAAAGAGGGCGATATTGTGACTCTGAATGGTACTAAGGGCTATGTCTACGCCGGTTCTCTGTCGATGATTGACGCCACTGAAAATCCCGATCTGGTAAAATTTCTGAAAATTTGTGACTCCGTGCGGCGTCTCGGCGTTCGGACGAATGCCGACACTCCGGCGGATGCCAAACGCGCCCGCCAGTTCGGCGCCGAAGGCATTGGCCTTTTCCGCACCGAGCACATGTTCTATGGCGAAGGCGGTGATGTACCGCTTTTTTCATTGCGTAAAATGATCGTTTCCAAAACCGACGCGGAACGTAAAAAAGCGCTGGACGAAATTTTTCCGTATGTTAAAAAAGACATCAAAGCCACACTCGAAGCCATGGACGGGTTCCCGGTTGTAATTCGCTTACTCGACCCGCCGCTTCACGAATTCGTACCGCGTAAAAAGGAAAAGCTCGAAGCTTTGGCAAAAGATCTGGGCATTAGTCTGGCCGAACTTGAAAAACGGGCTGAAGATTTGCATGAATCCAACCCGATGATGGGACATCGCGGTGTCCGCCTGGGTGTCACTTATCCGGACGTTTCCCGGATGCAGATCCGCGCGATTCTGGAAGGCGCGGCCGAATTACTGAAGGAAGGCAAAAAACCTTACCCGGAAATCATGGTGCCGGTCGTATGCGATCTGAAAGAACTCGAAAACCAGAAAATACTGGTTGATGAGGTCTATGCCGAAGTACTGAAGAAATTCGGACTGAAGAAAATCAAATTCATGTACGGCACGATGATCGAAATTCCGCGCGCTTGCTTAGTAGCGGACAAGATCGCAACTGTAACGGAATTCTTCTCCTATGGCACAAACGATCTGACCCAGATGAGTTTCGGCTTCTCGCGCGACGATATCGGCGGATTCGTCCCGGATTATATCGAAAAGAAGATTCTGCCGGTTGACCCGTTCCAGTCCATCGACCAGATCGGTGTTGGTGAGCTGATTAAGATCGGCATCGAACGCGGTCGTAAAACCCGCCCGAATCTGGAAGTCGGCATCTGCGGCGAACATGGCGGCGAACCGAATTCCGTCAAATTCTGTCACCGCGTTGGTATGGACTACGTGTCCTGCTCGCCATTCCGGGTACCGATTGCCCGTCTCGCGGCGGCCCAGGCCGTGGCCGAAGAAAAAACCAAATAGATCGATTTCTACATCGTTAAATAAAGAACCGCGGTTTTGAGACCGCGGTTCTTTATTAGTGGGAGGACTGTCCGGATATTATATTGGCGCTACGTCCAGACAGAGGAAGATGGATATTTATTATAAATGGGCGCAACGCTCGGCCAAGAGCAACAACAGCATTGTTGTCATGATGGTCAGAACGTTCAGTATCTGCAAGAATATCTTTTTCATTTTAGGTTCTCCGTCAATTTCTAAAAACAGAATTATGATTGCCGAATAACCATTTTGGTTGTCCCGATCTTCAAATCTGATTAAAACCTTTGGAGACTTCCCAAATGTTAAAGATATTTACACATTATATGGTGAGATGACGATGAATTCGGAATGGAAAAGTAAAACAGCGCCGGTTATTGTTGGATTGACGGTTATTTCAGCCCTGTTAATCGGGAACCTATATTCTGCTCAGCTGGATACCTTAGTTGTGCCCAGTGTGGTTATGTTAAAAAATCCCAGGGCGGTTATTGTTCTGCCAGAGCAATATCAAAAATCGAAAAATCGTTTTCCAGTCGTCTATCTTCTGCATGGCTGGGGCGGTTCGTACCGTGACTGGCCGATCAAAATGGATTTGAAGCCGCTGGCTGACAAATACGGGTTCATCATCGTTTGTCCGGATGGCGGTTATGCCGGGTGGTACGTGAACAGCCCGATAATAAAGGATTCGCAGTATGAGACTTACATTGCAAAAGAAGTCGTTGCCTTCATCGATAAAAATTACCGAACGGTAGCTGATTCCACCGGACGCTACCTGTGCGGACTAAGCATGGGCGGACATGGCGCGTTTACACTTTTGGCGAAATATCCCGAACGTTATGCGGGAGCCGGTTGCATGAGTGGCGCTATGGCAATGTCCGGAGGCAAACGCCGGGCCGGCCTGGCCGACATTCTCGGCGAATATGAAATAAACAGTCGGCTTTGGGAAGAAAACTCCGCCATTTTTCTGGCAGACCGGCTCACCGGCCGCAATAAAGCGATTTTAATCGACTGCGGCGTGGATGATTTTCTGTTTCAAACCAACGTTTTACTGCATAAAAAACTATTAGACCTGAAGATTCCACATGACTATATCGAGCGACCCGGGGCGCATAGCTGGGGCTACTGGACAAATGCTCTCGAATATCACCTGCTGTTCTTCAGAAAAAATCTTCGAATCAATTAAGGAAATAATCTTTTGAAAATTTCAAGGATGTCTGACCTTTCCAAATTAATGCTATTCTGTGCGGCATCAATCTTCTTCTCTTGTAATCCGATTTACACGCCTGACACCCGCAACGTTCCATTGTTGAATAGCTCCAATGAAACCCATTTGACTTTCTGTCCCACCACCGACATTGGTTTCGAATTATTGACCGCCCACTCGTTCTCAAGACATCTTGCTCTCATGGCAAATGGCGGGTATATCAAACGTAGCGAAAATGACCAATCAGATTTTTACAGGCATTGGTATGGAGAAATCGGTCCTGGAGTATTCTTTCCTTATGAAAAACAGTTTATATTTGAAATCTTCAGTGGCTATGGAATCGGAATGACTAAATCCTGGGATAATGAGATTAGTTCTGACATTAATCAGGGTAAATACCGGCGCTTTTTCATTCAATCGGATCTTGGCATTACTCTAAGGATCGTGGAAATGGCAATCTCGTGGCGCAACTCATACGTCTCGTTTACGGATTTTCACTACAATGGTAAGAATAGGTCTAACAATAAGGGCTATTGGTTTTATGAACCGGCAGTCACCTTCAAAATTGGCAGGGAAAACCTAAAGTTTTTCGCCCAATTCGGCGGATCTAATGCTTTTTTAGAACAAGAGATCGATTTCAATTACGTTAACCAATACCTGACCCTGGGGGCGGAATTTGCCATCGGGAAAAAATATTGAGGAGCATTGCGCCTTGCAAAAAGGATTAAATAAAGAATCTGGCAAAATGAAAATAAAAATCATAAGGCTTGCTAAAGGCTTAGATCATTCTATCGCCGACTTTCTCGCCGAACTGGCCTCAATTTCCTCGCTGAGCGGCAAAGAGGAAAATGTCATCGCCCGCCTGAAAAAAGAGATGGAAGCGATCGGATTCGATGAAATTATCATCGACGGCATCGGCAATATCATTGGACGTATCGGCCGCGGCCCAACCAAAATCGCTTTCGACGCGCATATCGACACGGTAGACATTGGTAACCGCGATTTGTGGAAATTCGATCCGCATGACGGCCATGTAAAAGACGGCAAGGTTTGGGGACGCGGCGTGGCCGATCAGAAAGGCGGTATGGCATCCATGCTGGCCGCCGCGCGCATTATCAAAGAACTCGATCTGGTGAAAAATTGTACGGTCTATTTCGTCGGATCGGTTATGGAAGAAGATTGCGACGGCCTGTGCTGGAATTACATCCTCAACGAAGACAAAATCAAACCGGATTTTGTAGTCATCACCGAACCGACCGGTTGCCGTATTTATCGCGGCCAGCGCGGACGTATGGAAATCGAAATTTCGGTGGCCGGGCTATCCGCACATGGTTCTGCTCCGGAACGTGGCGACAATGCCGTTTACAAAATCGCGTCAATGATTAAGGAAATTGAACTGCTCAACGAGCGTCTGGCCTTCGATGAATTTCTCGGGAAAGGCACCGTGGTGCTCAGCCAGATTAAATCTGTGAGTCCGTCGCTATGTGCCGTGCCGGATTATTGCTCGATTTATCTGGACCGCCGCCTGACCTGGGGCGAGACTAAGGAATCAGCCCTAGCGGAAATTCGTGCCATCATCGAG
>JAZDEI010000205.1:0-23575 GCA_043808945.1 Fidelibacterota bacterium
CATTGAGTGATGATCTTCTTGACCCCGTATTTTCCGAAAGTCTCAATATTTTGACGGGCTAAGGTCTGGAAAAGGTACTCGTTCCCGAGCCGGCGGGCCGCGTCACCGGTGCAGGTTTCGGCATTGCCGAGAATGGCATAACTCACCCCGGCGGCGTTCAGCAATTTGACCATTGCGCGGGAAGTTTTCTGACCATGTTCGTCAAAAGCGCCTGCGCATCCAATCCAAAAAAGGTACTCGAAACCGGCGGAGCCGGCTTTTTGTTCTACGCGTGGAATTGTCAAACCTTCTGTCCATTTTTCGCGGTCGGCCGCGCCCCAGGGATTGCCCTGGTTTTCCAGATTGCGGAAAGCCAGCACGACTGATTCCGGAAAACGACTCTCCTCGAGAACCAAATGCCGTCGCATTTCCGCGATGCGGTCAATGAATTCGATACTCAACGGGCAGGCTTCTTCGCAAGCCCGGCACATGTTGCAGGCCCAGAGCGTTTCATCGGTAATCGTTGCACCAACCATATTTTCACGACCGATTTTCTTAGTGGAATCAGCGCTTCCCTTTGGTCTCTTTTCGGCGATGATCTGACCGGAATATTTTTTCAAATGATGCCGCAAGGCAATATTGAATTCCTTCGGACTCAACAGTTTGCCGGATTCGTAAGCCGGACAGACGGTTTGACAGCGGCCGCATTCCGTGCATGAATAAATATCCAGCAAATCCTTCCAGCCGAGTTGTTCGATTCGGGCTGCGCCGAAATGTTCGCCGCTTTCCACATCCAGAAAACGCAGGGCGCCACTGTCCAGGCGCTTGAAAAAAACTGCTGGTAAAGAAGTCACGATATGAAAATGTTTTGACAGCGGCAGATACGGCAGGAAAAACAACAGGGTCGTCAGATGCAACCACCAGTTAATTTGAAAAAACCAGGCTATGAATGTGGTCCCTGTCTTTGAAAAAAGGCCGGCGAACAGGGTGCCGATTACAGTATGAACACGCGCAAGACCAAGCGCAACTTCCAGTCCGCTTAAAAACAAATCGGTAATCATTAAAATGCCGATCATCAGCAAAATCAGATTAGCCGAACCGGAAAGCGTCAGACGCTTCGGGCGGATTATCAGGCGACGCACCAGCGCGTAAAACACACTAAGTAAAACCAGTATTTCGAAAATATCCTTTAACCAGAAATACATCCGGCCACTCATTTGCCCGGTTCGCAAACCCGGCAGAACAAAATCGGAATTAAAACCCTGGGCGATCATCTGGATCGTGTTAATTGAAACTACCAGAAATCCCCAGAAAATGAAGGCGTGCATGAAACCGGCACTGCGAAATCGCCGGTCACGGATTTTCTGCTGGCCGAGGCCCAGTGTGAAAAAGGCCGCAATCCGATGCCCGATCCGATCGAACCGGTTCTGCGGCTGTCCGGCCGTGATGACTGCAATGCGCCGGTATATCAACCAGCCAAACCAACCGACCGAGCCGGTCAGCATCATCAAAAATATTAAAGATTCTATCGTGCTATCAATCGGTTTCAGCATAAGCCTTTCTCATATTTTAAAGTGTCGGATAAGTTTAAACAATTCCGGTCGTATTCCAAAATTGCCCCTCTGTCCAGGGACAGAAAAATGCTCCATGATTTTCTGCTTTATTATCTACAAAAACTTTTGTTAATTCCGACATAGATGAAAATTCGTTTAGCCACCTCTGCCGATAATCAAAGCCTGCTCATATTGGCGCGTTCAACGCCAATGGAAAGCCAATTGACGGTCAATGTCGATCGGGCGCCGGATTATTTTTGTCTGGCGAATTTACAAGGGCGGGATGCGAAGGTTTTCGTCGCCGAGCAGGATGGCGTGATCAGCGGCGCTATCGGTTGCTCGCTACGGGATGTTCTCTTGTTTGGCCAACCGGAATGCATCGCCTATATTGGCGGGATCAAAGTTGCCGCCGCAGCCCGGAAAGGTCTGACCGGTTTCCGGCTGATGAAAGCCGTGGCCGATTACCTGCGGGCAACTCCAATCCGGATGGCGATCGTCATAACCATGGAAAACAATACCGCGATGGCTCCGATTCTGGCCGGGCGGGTCGGCATGCCGCCTTTTCATATACTCAACCAGTTCGAGGTCAATTATATCCGGCCGGTTTTCCGACCAATGGTCAGCAAACGCTATCACATCCGGCCTTACCGGGCAAACGACCTTGAGTCGCTGGCTAAATTATTCGCCGCTTTTTACCGGGACTATGCATTATCGGCCGAGTGGACGCCGGCCAGGATTGCCGCCATGTTGACCGGTCAGCCCGACTTTAATTCTGAAAATATACTGGTTGCTGAAAAAGACGGACGGCTGGTTGCGGCGCTGACCTGGTGGGATCAGACCGGTTTCAAAAAGACAATTGTAGAGCAATACGGCGGCCGGCTGAAAATCCTGGTAAAACTACTGAAACCGTTTAAAATTCTCCCGGCGGAAGGCGAACCGTTCAGTGAGTTGAATATCCGGCATGTCGTATATGGGGAAAATTCCGAGAAAGCCGCGCGGGATTTAATTCGCTACCTGATCAGCGAAAAACGGCGCCAGTACCGGCTTTTCCGGATCGGCTTTCAGAAAAAATCGCCCCTCGGCGAACTGCTGACCGGTTTGCCGCGCCTGAAAGTCAACCTGAATTGTTACATAGCTTTCAAAGATAAAGATGACGAATCACGACAAATCATTTCTGCCCTGCGTCAAAGTCTAATCTGGGAGGATCTGTCGTTACATTGAAAGCACAGCAAAACATTTCCATCATCTGCAACCTCTTAGCTTGCGGTGGAAAAGCCCGCCGGAGGTGGCTGGATTTTCTGGCACAGGTCAGTCAGGCCGGATTCAGTATCGATTTTCATATCACGGAATATCATGGGCACGCGACCGCTTTGACGAGGGAGCGCCTCAGTAAAGGCGCCGATCGCATTGTCGTCTTCGGCGGCGACGGTACTTTGAACGAAGCCCTCAATGGCATGATCGAAAAGGACCGTGTGATAAATCCCGACGCCCGGCTCGTTTACCTGAGCGCCGGTAGCAGTTGCGACGTGGCCAAAATGTTCCCGAGTCCACAGACATATCTTCAGCGCATTGGCAACGGAAAAGCCTACCGGGTTGATGTTGGTAGAGTCGAATGTCTGAATGCGCGAGCCGAAAAGGTCGTCCGTTATTTCCTGGCCAATTCCAGTATCGGCGTGATCAGCCGTTCCATCGAAAAATTCAATCAGAACCGACCGATGATGAATTTTCTTAAGCGGGTTAACATCGATCTGGCCGCGGTTAGCGCCGGGGTCAAGACTGTTCTTCAATTCGATAATCTGGACGGACGCATTTCGTATGACAATCAACCAATCACCGCCAGAAAAATTAAAAACATTACGGTTTTCAAATGCCCCTATTTTGGCGGCGGAATGAATTATGGCGTTCCGACCAGCTACAACGATCATCTTCTGCACGTTGCTTCGATTGCGGCTATGGATACGCTGCATACTTTCGAGATGATTCCCCGATTATATACCGGCACGATTCTGAAAACCATGCAGGCTGACTACCGCCGCGTTCAGAGTCTTAGTTTCGGTGTGGTCGGACAGCACGTTCCTATTGAGGCCGATGGTGAAATCGTCGGATTTCCACCCTGCCGGTACACCATTATCCCGGAATTAATCAATTTGGTCGTATAATAACACATTGTTTAAATAATGAGGTGAAATAATGAAGATTTTGTTGGTCTATAATCCGTTTGCGGGACACCAGCGGGCTCAAAAAATCCTGCCTGAGGTCGAATCATATTTCGAGCAGAAAAATGTCGAATTCGATTTGAAAATGACCGATTACCACGAACATGGCATTACGCTTGTCAAAGAAGCCGATTTTGAAAAGTATGACGCCGTCGTTGCCGCCGGTGGTGACGGAACATTGTTTGAAGTCGTTAACGGATACTTCCAGAATCCATCCACCCACCGGATTCCGATCGGCGTTTTACCGGTCGGCACCGGCAATGCCTTTGCCCGGGATCTCGCCCTTGAATCCACCCAGTGGAAAGAAGCCATCGACATTATTTGCCTGAACAAACCGCGCAAGGTCGATGTCGGCAAGTTTCTGACCCACGGTCAAACCTATTATTACCTGAATATTCTCGGCCTTGGTTTCGTCTCGGATGTGACTGCCACCGCCCACAAAATTAAGGCAATCGGCAATTTCGCCTATACCGTCGGCGTTTTTCACCAAACCCTTTTTCTGCGGACTTTCGAAGCCCGGATCGAAATCGACGGACAGTTGATCGAACGCGACTGCATTTTCATCGAGATTTCCAATACCCGCTATACGGCTAATTTTCTGATGGCGCCGGCCGCCGAGATTGACGACGGAAAATTAGACGTGACGATCCTCAAAGGTCTTTCCCGCATTAAATTGCTGAAATCTTTCCCGAAGATCTTTACCGGAGAACATGTGAATCTGGATGAGGTCGAAACTTATCAGGCCCGTCATATTAAAATAATCACTGACACGCCCAAAATCCTGACACCCGACGGTGAAGTTCTCGGTATTACGCCGATAGAAGTCGAATGTCTCTACCAGCAGGTTGAAGTGCTATGGAAGTAAAAATACTTTTCAAATGCTTACCGTTAGTAATGGGACTGCTGGGTAGCATCTCAGCTCAGACTTTACCGTTGCCGCCCCGTCCGACAGATGCGCCTGGAGGTCAGGCTTTCATTCAACAGATTACCAGCCTGGCCCGCGATACGCGCGAGACTCAAATCTTCCTCCAGATCATAGCCGGAAATGTGCCCTCTTTTCTGCGCAATCTGGTCCCGGTAACCAGTACCGTTACAATCAGCGGAGTATCACATACAGTAGTTTATTACGTTACGCCGGATTACCTGGCGGTCGGTTCGGATGACGATTATTTTCTGACGCCGATGACGCCTCTGCTGGGTCAACGTCTGGCCGACAGTCTGCATTGCAGCTTACCGACTAAAAAGATGGTCGATGCCATCTACCAGACCGCGACTGTCAAACTGCGGCCTCAACCGATCGCTCCGAGCGATGCCATGATTACAGTGCCGGTTTTCGCCCAGCATAACGATTCGGTCTGGACTTTACGCCAGCCAATACTTACCCAGCATCCACTGGGCGAGCTGGTCGGCGGCACCAAAAAAGACGTCATAATCTCTAATAAAATCTATGCCGATCTGCACACCGGAGTACCCAAACCGGTCGTGATCTACGGCTGGCATTATCTCAATGGAACACCGATCCAGCCGGTCTACAACGGTCATGGAGAAACCTATGCGGACTACAGTCACGGCATTCGGTTGGTGCAAAACGCGGTGACAGTCGATGGGCAACCCAGCACAGTACAAGCTGTTCTGCGGGATGCCACCTTAAACAGCCTGCTGAGCGATGAAGGGCAGATCAACGTTCCGCGCTACGGTGCACTGGTACTGAAAGCACCAACGCCCAAATCCTTCGGCGTGATTCCTGATAATGAACAAAGTATAAGGGTCCTCCTGACGACAAATCCGAACACAGTCTACTATGCTTACCTCAGCTCCGACGGTCTGATTTTTCCGGACTCAGTGTTATTGGCTGGCAATGAGACCCTGATCACCGGTCTGACTGCCGGGTCAATCTGTTATCTCCGCTTACGGGCTTTTGAAAATGATATTCCTTCCGATCCGTCTGAAGTCCTGGCGGCTACACCATCATCTATGACGGCGCCCATATTAATCGTCAACGGTTTTGATCGCGCAACCGCCGGGAATACTAAAAATTTTATTCGGCAACATGGACAAGCGGTCTGGCAGAATGGATATACTTTTGCGGCGGCTACGAATGATGCGATCCTGAATGGTTTGATGGAATACCACGATTTTTCGATTGTCGACTACATTCTTGGCGAAGAGAGTACTGTTGATGAAACTTTCAGCACCGGCGAGCAAACTCTAGTAAAAACCTATCTGCAGCATGGTGGCAAATTTTTCGTTTCCGGCGCTGAAATTGCCTGGGATTTGGATTTCAAAGGTTCCGCCAGCGATAAATTATTTTACCAGCAATACCTGAAAGCCAGTTATATCTACGATAATCCGGGCAGTACCGCAGGGACATATTTTGGTGTCGAACCGATTACCGCTCAGGTATTTGACGGATTAGGCAATTTCTATTTCGACAACGGTTCTCACGGCACCTATATCGTAAAATGGCCGGACGTCATCACCGGCGTCAACGGTGGTGTCAATTGTCTGCAATATTCCGGATTGACTAATAATTATGCCGGTGTAGTTTATGAAGGTCTCTTTCCCGACGGCACGACTCCCGGCAAACTGATTAATCTCGGCATTCCATTCGAGACTTTTTATCCGGATTCGATCCGAATCCAGTTAATGGGTAGGGCGCTTGCGTTTTTCGCCAAACCCGATCGGATTGCTTCGGAATCAGCCGGCGCTCCGGCAATTTTCAGCCTGGCGCAGAATTACCCAAATCCATGCAATGCCAGCACTATGATCCGTTTCAACCTGCCCGTTTCTGATCGGACACAGTTAACCGTTTTCGACCTGTGTGGTCATAAAGTGACCGAACTGATCGATGACTTTGTCCCGGCCGGTGAACACTATGTCATGATGGATGCCAGCCGACTGGCCAGCGGTTTTTATCTCTATCAGATCGCGACGTCGGAATTTACCCGGACGCGCAAACTGCAAGTTCTTAAATAAACGTGGATTTGAACAAACAAATCATCGTCAAAGAGCAGAATCAAAAGAAATATATCGCCTGTCTGCCCGGTCTTTTACTGGTCAGATATGAGCGCGATATTTTGGATCTGCTCGGCATTTGCGGGGAGAACGATACAAATCTGATTCTCTTTCACGCCGAAAATTTCGCACCGGAATTTTTCGACTTGAAAAGCGGTTTGGCGGGTATGATTTTCCAGAAGTTCTCGAATTATTATATCAAAGCGGTCGCAGTTATCGCCTTTGAAAAAATCTCCAGACCGCGCTTTCGGGAACTAATCTCCGAGTGTAATCGCGGTAACCGGTTCCGCTTTTTCGAGAATGTCCACGAGGCTGAAGATTGGTTGGTCAGATAGACCGTTTATTTATCTGATTCACTTAATATTTTTAACGCCGCAATCAGTGCAGAGGTATATTGCTGTCTGCCAATCGTATTCAAATGGTAAAAAGTATTAAAATATTTTATGGCCGGGATTTTCACCGCCCCCGGACTGATTAAAAGCGGAATCTCAACGTTCTGGCAAAAATAGTCTTCCATATCGATAAAATTCTGCCGGTTGTTCGGGTATTTTTCCAGCGAAACCGGGGGAAACGCCAGAAAAACCCGCACGCCTTTCCCGGTTGCTCGCGTATAAAACCGGTTCATTTGGCGGATACTGGTTTTATCAATGTCCTGGACTGCATTTATCCAGTAATTCTCAGTCTGGAGATCGATCTGCGATTCACTGCCGATAATCTCTCCGCGCAAATCCCCAAACTCGTCAAACGATCTCCGTGAATAGATCTCTTCATTAAAGTTTTTGCCCAGTAAAAAAACAATTTTGCTACGAGCTTCCAACCCGACATTTTTCAACAACGCTATCGTCTGGCGCCAGGTTTTAATATGCCGAAACACCGACGGATTGAGCATTATGAGATGCAATGTGGTTCGGCCTCCATCGAACATCCGGTCGAAAAACTGGTCATATTCCGGCATAATCAGCAAGATGTCGTCAGCCTGAATTTGCGCTTCGACTTCATTCAGCATGTATTGCAAACCCAATCCGGCATGCAGTCCCATATTGACGACCGGCAAACCGGTTGCCGCACTGATCTCCCGGCTGTCGATATTAAAAACTGTGTTCGAACCGCCGATGACGACAATTTTTGACGATTGCAGTTGCATCAGCCGGTTTTCTTTATCTATAGATGCCAGCAGGTAATTGTCCGGACAATCGGTCGGCAACCAAAGTACAAACGCGATCGAGACACCGATCAGCGCCATTAATAGAACTGCTTTTTTTAGTAACCGTCCGATCATCATTTAAAATTGAAAATAAATAAATGCCCTTGAACTATCATAAGCACCAAACAGCAGAATAATCATCACAAGAGTGTAATAAATCGCCCAGCGCACCACTGCGGAGCGGGTGCTAAGCCACCCACGAATGTTGATGCGGCTCTGTACAGTTTCTACCACAATTAGTATCGCTATCGAAACAATCGCCAGGGCGAAATGTTGTCGCCCAAATTCGTTGATCGAAAAAAGCCCGGCAGGATCAAAATTGCTGAAAAGATGCCCGATGATCGTGAAAGCATCTGACATGGAATTAGCGCGGAAAAAAATCCAGGAGAACAGCACCAGATGAAAAGTCAGTCCGACCTGTAATATCTTCAGCAACCTCGGCCGGCGATTCAATTTGGTAAGCGTCGTGATTTTATCACGAACCGGCTTCGTCCAGGTCGAGGTCAGCATGTAAAAACCATGCAAACCGCCCCAGATTATAAAAGTCCAGTTCGCCCCATGCCACAATCCGCTGATCAGAAATGTCAGGAATATATTCAACTGCCAGCGCCAGCGCGCCACCCGGTTGCCGCCGAGCGGAATGTACAGGTAATCCCGAAACCAGGTGCTCAGTGAAATATGCCAGCGTTTCCAGAATTCGCCGATCGATTTGGCAAAGTACGGGCGATTGAAATTCAACATCAGCCGGAAGCCCATAACCTGGGCGGCGCCGATCGCAATATCGGAATATCCCGAAAAATCACAGTAAATCTGAAATGCAAAAAAATAGGTCGCTACGAGCGACGGCAAACCGGGGTAACTGCCCGGATGATTATAAACCTGATTAACAAATATCGCCAGCCAGTCGGCGATGACGACCTTTTTGAAAAAGCCCCAGGCCATCAGGATCAGTCCGTCTTTCGCCCGGTGATAATCAAATCTGTGCTGTTCATAAAATTGGGGAAGCAAACGCGTCGAGCGCTCGATCGGCCCGGCCACCAATTGCGGGAAAAACGAAACGTACAGGGCAAATATTCCGAGGTGTTTTTCCGGTTCCCGTTCGCCGCGATAAACATCGATTGAATAACTCAGGGTCTGAAAAGTATAGAAACTGATCCCGACCGGTAAAAGCAACTTCAGCGATGGCACATGGTAAACCAGGTTAAACCAGTTACAAATCTGCCCAAGCGACGCATTGAAAAAATTGAAGTATTTAAAAGTGAAAAGGAGACTGAAATTAGCAAACAGACTGAGCAATAAATAGCGGCGGCGCAAGCGTTTTTCGGTGGTTTTGCCCATTTTCAGACCGGCGTAATAGTCAATCAGCGTGGAAATGACGATCAACAGCAGATACTCGATTTTCCAGCAGGCATAGAAATAGTAACTGGCGGCCAATAAAAAGATCCAGCGTTGACGCACCGGAAGCGCAAAATAAATACTGACGACTATCGGAAAAAAGATCAGAAAATGAAGTGAATTAAACAGCATTCTGTCGTTTATTCCTGATTGGCCGATTGCGCCAGGTTTTGAAGGATTATTTCCGCAATCTCTGATGGGGTCGACCGGTCGGTGACATCGATCCAATCCGCTTCCGGATACTGATTACGAAACCAGGTCAACTGTCGTTTGGCGTAACGCCGGGTATTTTGTCTGATATGCTCCCGCATTTCAGATAAATCGAGATTTCCGTCAAGAAATGCCAGAACTTCCTGATAACCAAGCGTTCGCAGGGCTTCCAGATGCGTCCGGTTACCGGCCGCGATCAGGTTTTCCACTTCGGTTACTAATCCGTCGGCCAGCATTTGATCGACCCGCGCATTGATCCGGCGGTACAGTTCTTCTCTCCCGGCATTCAGGATAAAAAGCCGGTAGGCGAAAGGCGGCTGGCGATCCTGACATTGAAAATGACGACTGGGCGGCTGACCGGTGATCCGGTAAATTTCCAGGGCGCGGGTAATGCGCTTGACATCGTTTAAATGAATTTTTACCGCCGTGGCCGGATCGATGTCGATCAACTGATTATACAGCGCTGCGATGCCTTTTTCCTGGAGTTCAAGCCGGATTTGCCGGCGAATTTCCGGGTCGGTCGTGCTTTCTTCGAAAATACCTTTCAATAAAGCGTTGACATACAGGCCGGAGCCGCCGACGAAGACCGGGATTTTGCCGCGCGAGCGGATTTCAGCGACGGTCTTTAGCGCTAATTCCCGGTAAACACCGGCGCTGATATTTTGACTTACATTAAGGACATCAATCAGGTGATGAGCAACGGTAGACTGCTGGTTGAGCGTCGGCTTGGCCGTCCCGACATCCAGTCCGCGGTACACCTGGCGCGAATCGATCGAGATGATTTCACCGTCAATTATCCTGGCTAATTCGATGGCAGTAGCGGTTTTTCCAACGGCCGTCGGCCCGAGGATAAAAATAACAGCACATTCCCGCTCATTTTGTATTTGACTTTCCGCGGTGTGCATTCCGGGTTACTAAATGCGCTCGAAACGTTTATCGAGCTCTTTCAATGACAAATTAACTATGATCGGGCGGCCGTGGGGACAATAATAAGGATTTTTTGTCGCGAACAGGCGATCAACCAGGTTCTGCATTTCCTCGGTCGTCAACGAATCGCCGGATTTGATGGCGGCCTTACAGGCGTAAGCCGCGGCGACTTTATCCTGAATGCTGGTGTCTTTCGTGCCGAATTCCTGAAAATGATCCAGGATTTCCCGGATAATGGCGTTCTCATTGCCCCAGCGTAAACCGGCCGGAACCGCTTCCACGGCAACGGTCTGTTTGCCGAATTCCTTGATACGGAAGCCAAGCTTCTCCAGGAATGGTAAAACTTCCAGCAGAGCCGAAAAATCGGTTACGGTCAATTCGACGATCACCGGAAACAATAATTGCTGGGCTTTCCAGTGTTCGCCACGCATCGATTCCAGGGCTTCTTCAAAGAGAATGCGTTCGTGGGCGACATGCTGGTCGATGATGACCAATCCGGATTTAACCTGGCTGATGATGTATTTGTTATGCACCTGATAAACGGCGACACTCGGCCGAAAATCGTCGCTGATTGCGGTCTCGCCTTGTTCGGTAAACCGCCGAGCGCGTTCCTGCCATTTCTCCTTATCACCGGCGGCGAAAGGCGTTGGCGGTTTTTCGATAAGCGATGAGTCGGCATCATTTTCCGTTTTTTCGAATGATGGAGTCCCCGGCGCGGCTGATGAATGCGACGAAACCGGAATTTGCATCTGCGCGCTTTTTGGCAAAGGCGTTGGCGCGTAATAATGGCGAGGCGCGAAAGCTGCCAAATCGGGAATCACATTAGTCACTGACCGAAGACCCTCCTCTGTCGCCTGTTTTAAAAACTGGTAGACGCGCTCCTGTTCGCGGAATTTCACTTCCATTTTAGTTGGATGGACATTGACATCGATCTGTTCCGGCGGAATCTCCAGATTCAGGCAGTAGAACGGGTACTCACTGCGCGCCAGCAGTCCGCCGTAACCGCTGGTAATGGCGTGATTCATCAGGCGGTCGCTCACGAAACGGCGATTAACGTACAAATATTGTTCGCCGCGCCGGGCACGCACCAGATTGAGATTGCCGACGAAACCCGTCACTTTCAGTTCACCGGCAACGGCCTCGACCGGTAACAGGCTTTGGCCATATTTCGGCGCAAAGAGATTACCGATGCGCTCCGCCAGACTGCTCGCTGATAAATTGAAGACTTCGCGGTCATTATGGATAAATACAAAGCGCAGATCGTGCCGGATGAGGGCAAATTTCTGCATGATATCGACGATGTGCCGAAACTCGACTTCGGCGCTTTTCAGGAATTTGCGGCGCGCCGGAACATTGAAGAACAGGTTGCGGACGGAAATGGTCGTGCCGGGTTTGGGGCTGGCTGGTTTAATATCGCGGAAAGTGCCGCCTTCGATGCGCAGTTCATAACCTTCGTCAGCCCCGCGCAGAGTCGAAAGTGCCGTGACAATCGCGACGGCCGCGATGCTGGCCAGCGCCTCGCCGCGGAAGCCGAGCGTGCGGATATTGACGAGGTCTTCGACGGTGGCAATCTTGCTGGTGGCGTAGCGTTCGAATGACAGGAGCAGGTCGTCGCGGTTCATGCCTTCGCCGTTATCGACGACTTCGCAGAGCGTTTTACCGCCGTTGCGAATTATGATAATGATCTCGTCGGCACCGGCATCGATGCTGTTTTCCACCAGCTCTTTAATGATCGAGGCCGGGCGTTGAACGACTTCACCGGCGGCGATTTTGTTGGTCAGGTTTTCAGATAAAATTTTTATTTTCGACATTAATTCCGCAATTCGTTTCCGTTGATTTTGTATTTCAGAGTGTTATTTCCTTTTCGATTCGCCGATTGATTGTGCGACTGATCCGGTGTGCGCGGCGACTGATTTCATTGGCAAATTGCCGTTTTTCAGCCGCGAATTGTTCATCGCCGGTGCCCGGCAAATTGATCAGCACGTTCAGTCGTGCTCCATCGATCGCCGCCGTCGCCGCTAAAGCCGCTACACCGGCGTCGCTGAGTGAATTGACATTCCCGTAGCGTGAAACGGTGTCGGTCAATTCCAGCACTTTCATAGTAGTTTGCATGACTGCCAACGGCACCAGCGTGGCATTTTTGGTGGCTGTTTTGATAATGTCGTCGCGCCGGATTTTTTCCGCATCGGTCTTCTTCGGCAGACGGAAACCGGCCATCACGGCATTAAAGGCCGCCGTGTCACGGTCGATGAGTTTTATTAATTCGTCTTTCAGGGTCTGCGTCGTGATGGCTAAATCATTCATGCGACTGAAATGCTTTTCATAGCCTTTCTTGCCGTGTGTCAGGTTGGCGACCATCGCGGTCAGGCTGGCGGCCAATGCTCCGCACAGCGCCGCGACACTGCCGCCGCCCGGTGCCGGCGAATCGGTCGAGAGCTCGTCGCAAAATTCGACAATCGGCAGAGCGACCAATGGCTTTTTGAATTCCGGAAAACGGTACTCGATGATCTTTTTCCGGGGATCGAAAGGCACAATTTCATTCAATCCCAATGAGTGTACGGCGAGGCGGATCAATTCACTTTCCGGTACACCTTCCGAATGTCCCTGTTGCCGCAGATAATAGCGCCCGGCCATCAGGAGCGCCTCTTTCGGAATCAGACCAACCAGTTCCGAGCCGGTCACGCGCAGGCCTTTGGCGGCCGCAAGCCGTCTGATTTCCTCAAACACGATATGGGGCGGAGTGACTTTATAATTGGTCAAATTGATCGAGACCTGCGCCATTTTGTATTCGTCAATGTACCAGCCAACGGCTTTGGTGTCTTTCAGTAAGCCCGCTTCATAAACCGGTTCACCCTGTTCGTCGCGCACGATCGCACCGTTTTGTTCGCGCTTCTGTCGTCCTTTTTCGCGAATGGTCAGAGCAATTTCATTTGCTAACTTGCGGTCGCGGGTATTGAGATTAACATTATAGGCTATCAGGAATTCCCGTACCCCGATAACCGTCGCACCGGATTTCGCGTTGAAACGCGCCGGACCGTAATCCGGTTGCCAGTTCGGGTCGCTGAGTTTTTGGGCCAGGCCTTCATATTCGCCGGCACGGATATCAGCCAGATCGACGCGCTCCGCTTTTTGGGCTGATTTTTCATAAAGATAAATTGGAATTTGCAGTTCGTCCGCCACCCGTTTAGCCAATTGATGCGACAGGGCGATGCATTCCTCAATGCTGATTCCGGAAACCGGCACAAGCGGACAGACATCGGTCGCGCCGAGGCGCGGATGAGCGCCGCTATGATGCCGCATATCGATTAGTTCGGCAGCTTTGGCGATTCCGGCAAATGCACCGTCTAAAACCCCTTGACGGTCACCAACAAAAGTCACCACGGTACGGTTGGTATCGGCGCCGGGATCGACATCCAGCAGTTTGACGCCCTCGACGCTCTCAATTGCGGATGTGATGGCTTTAATCAGAACCGGATCGCGACCTTCGCTGAAATTTGGCACACATTCGATTATTTCTGTCATAAATCTCTCTCCGTTGCTGGAAAATTTAACCACTCAGGCACTAAGTTCAGTAAGAAGCACTCAGGTTTTTTATGATTTTTTTCATTTATTCTACTTAGTGTATCTAAGTGTCCTGAGTGTCTCAGTGGTGAGGTGTTGTCTTCTACTTTTTTTAACCACTCAGACACTAAGTTCACTAAGGAACACTCAGGTTCTTTATAAATACTACCATTCATCCGATTATTCTCCCATACCTTTTTCTTAGTGCTTCTAAGTGCCCTGAGTGTCTCAGTGGTGAGGCCATTTTCTATTCTTTTGGTAATTTCGCAAATTCTTCCGTAACCAGATGAATTGTATTTTTAACGATATTTTCGCTGTTAAAGTTTATCAACAGTCCTTTTGGTTTTCCAGTCAATTTTAAATAGGACAACAGTTGCGCCTGGTAAAGCGGAATCATTATTTCAACGGCCTTCAATTCGACAATTATTAAATCCTCAACTAAAAGATCAATTTTTAAATATCCTCCCAAGTCTTTATTTTTATACATAACCGGTACAGTCACCTGAGATTTTACTTCCAGTTCGTGCACCTGTAATTCATCTATCAGACATACCTCGTAGACCGACTCCAATAAACCGGGACCTAGCTGGCGATGGACTTCAATCGCACAACCAATAATTTCAAATGCCAAGTTATTGATCGATTTCTGCGTAACCATAAACGATCTTACATCAGCCTCTTTAAAAATAGAAATATCATTAGCAAAATAAGCATCATCACGATGGTCGACCAGAGCGGTCGCGGTGACCGGCGCGGTGTACTGTGCAGACGTGTAAAATGGATTTTGTCATCCTTCTTCTGTTCTAATCTGCTGGAAATATCAAACTTTCTGGTTTGCCTTCGAATCATCAAAGCCCTCCAAATAAATTTGAAAAATAATTTACAAACGGATTGATAAAGAATCCCAGGACGGAGATATTCGTTACCATTCCGATAACTATGATTGCCATCAGGAAGTAGCCGCCGTATCTTTCCAACCATTCGACCTGGTATTCATAGCGGTGCGGCACCAGACCAAATAAAACTTTTGAACCGTCCAGAGGCGGGACCGGCAACAGGTTAAAAATCGCCAGCGCCAGATTGATCTGAAGGCTTAAAATTATCATCGTATACGCTGGCTGGATAATATTCAACGGCAGAAAATTCATATAGCCGGCGCGAAAAAGGCGTACAATCAGACCACTCAGCAGTGCCAGAATCATGTTGGCTACCGGCCCGGCCAATGCCACGACCAGCATATCGCGTTTGGGATTGCGGAAATAACGCGGATCGACTGGCACCGGACGCGCCCAGCCGAAATGTACCAGAAAAAGCATCAGTGTTCCGATCGGATCAAGATGCGCAATCGGATTCATCGTCAACCGGCCGGCCATTTTCGCAGTCGGATCGCCATATTTATAGGCGGCCCAGCCGTGCATATATTCATGAAAAGTCAATGCCAGCAGGATCGGCGGAATGAGCAAAACTATTATCTGTAAATTCATTAATACCTCGGGTGAAATGTACGATGCTGTTCGATCAGAAATTCGCGGTCGAGATGCGTATAAATTTGGGTTGTGGAAATATCGGCATGTCCGAGCATTTCCTGCACAGCCCGCAAATTGGCGCCGCCTTCCAGTAAATGCGTGGCGAACGAATGCCGAAAAACGTGCGGACTGACCGGTTTACGAATATCAGCCAGGCGCACATATTCCTGGATAATTTTCCAGACGGCCATTCTGGTCAGCGGCGAACCGCGCATACTCAGAAACAAATGATCACGACTTTTACCATACCTGATCAATAAAGAACGCACAGCTGTAATATAAGTTTTAATATCATGGGTGGCCCTTTTGCCGAATGGCACGACCCGCTCTTTCGAGCCTTTGCCAAGCACGCGTAAAATGTTTTGATGCAGAAAAACGTCCGCCATCTGCAGGCCGGTCAGTTCCGATACCCGGATGCCGGTTGAATAGAGTGTCTCGATCAGCGCGCGGTCGCGCATGCCTTTGCTGGTGGTAACGTCGATAGCATCCAAAATGGCCTCGATGTCGGCAATCTCCAGCACTTTCGGCAGACGACGCGGCAGACGCGGCGATTGCAGTAATTCCGTCGGGTCGTGATCACACATTTTTTCGCCAAATAAAAACTTATGAAAGGCACGAATCGAACTGTAATTACGTGACAGACTGCTCGCCGCCAGCCCTAATTCCGCCAGCAGATTGATGTATTCCTGAATGTCCGTGAACCGGATACGGCGGACATCCGTAATATTTTGTCCGGATAAAAATTGACTGTAACGTTCCAGATCGGTGCTGTAAGCCTGGATCGTATTCAGGGCGAGATTACGTTCGATTTTTAGATAGTTGACAAAATCTTGAACTTCGGCTTGCATTTAATAATGAGGGAATCATTTGGTTCCGAAGAGAGCCGATTCGATTAATTCACATAAAATATGGCCGATGGTGATATGACATTCCTGTATCCGCTGAACGTTTGCGGAAGGTACGATGATGGCAAGGTCGACTTTTTCGGCTAACCGGCCGCCGTTGTCACCAGTCAGGGCGATTGATTTAATACCTGTCACTCTCGCAAATTCAACGGCTTTGATCACATTCTCTGAATTGCCGCTGGTGCTCATCGCAACCAGAACATCGCCACTTCGGCCGAAGGCTTCGACCTGCCGCACAAAAACCAATTCGTATTTGTAATCATTACCGATTGCCGTAATCAACGAGGTATTGGTCGTCAACGCCAGCGCCGGAATCGCCGGCCGTTCTAACTTCAGACGGGAGACGAGTTCGGCCGCCAGGTGTTGGGCGTCGGCGGCACTGCCGCCATTCCCACACAGCAGAACTTTTCCACCTGCCCGGTAGCAGGCGATTAACATCTCAGCCGCGGCAACAATAGTGCCGACCCCATCGACAACTATCTGCCGCTTGGTTTCAGCGCTTTCTTCTAATTGAGCGATTATCTGCTGACGCAAAATTACTTCTGACTAAAAATGCTCTTTGACGTGCACTGCCCGAACAAATTCTTTCATCAGGGAGAGATTGGATTTTTCGTCGAAAACATTTCCGGTAACGATAAAGGTCGCCCCGGCTTCGATTTTGGCGCGGGCATCTTCCGGTGTGCGGATACCGCCGCCTACGATAACCGGAATGGAAACGTAACTGCTGACGGCTTTGACGATCTGGTTAGGAACCGAATGGTCGGCGCCGCTCCCGGCTTCCAGGTAAACCGTACTCATTCCCATGTATTGGGCGGCCAGGGCGTGCGCCATGGCGATTTCCGGTTTATTGATCGGTAAAGGCCGGGTATTGCTCATAAACTCGGCTGTCGTGGTGCGACCTGATTCAAACAACATGTAACCGGTCGAAATCGGTTCAATTTCCAGTTTGCGGATGACCGGTGCGGCTATCACGAGTTCTCCAAAAAGGTAACTCGGATTACGGCCGCTGATCAGGGAAAGATACAAAACTGCATCCGCCTGGCATGAAACCTGCGCTACTGAACCGGGGAAAATTATCACCGGTACGCTACTGGCCGATTTTACGGCGTCCAGGGCTTCCTGAAAATTGGCTCCGATAATTAAACTGCCGCCGACCAGGATCGCATCGACTCCACAAGCACAGATTTCACGGACAAAGTCCGGCAATTGCGCACTCGGTCGCGTATCCGGATCGATCAGCACAAAGTAGCTTCCGCCTTTTTGGCGGGCACGTTCCAGTAATTGGTTAAATACTCCCATGATACCTAAAATTTAGTCAAAAATTTAACAAAATCATCCATTTCTTGCTGACTGCGTTTTTCCGTGACGGCAATCAATAAATAATTCTGCCATTCCGGACGATATTTTCCAAGGTCAATCCCGGCAAAAAAACCAGTCGCATGGGCAGCCGATATGATTTCTCTCACCGGCCGGGGCGTTTTTATGACAAATTCTTTAAAGAACGGTTGTCCCTGAAAGGGCAAAGTATATCCGGGCAATCCGGCAATTTCCTGAGCCAGATAATGGCTGTTGTTCAGGCACAGATCCGCCGTTTTGCGCAGGCCGTTTTTACCCATCAGCGCCAGGTAAATGGTCGCGGCCAGGGCCATCAGTCCTTGATTGGTGCAAATATTGGAGGTCGCTTTTTCGCGCCGGATATGCTGTTCGCGGGTTTGCAAAACCAGGACGTAACCGCGCTTGCCGTCGACATCCTGGGTCTGTCCGACAATCCGGCCGGGCATACTACGGACGAATGTTCTTCGGGTCGTGAATATTCCCAGGTACGGTCCTCCGAATGACTGGTGAATGCCCAGCGGCTGGCCTTCGGCCACGGCAATGTCCGCCCCAAGTTCGCCGGGAGTTTTAAGCAAGGCCAGCGAAATCGGATCAACCGACATGACCAGCAAGGCATTTTTGGCATGAATAACGGACGCAATACCATTGAGATCTTCAATCACACCCGGAAAATTGGGTGATTGAACCAGAATAGCCGCAGTCTGGTCGTCGATCTGCTCGCTCAGATTGGAAAAATCGGTGCGCCCGTTCTTCTCCGGCAAATCTTCCAGAACGAGATCACGCGCCGATAAATAGGTTTGCATAACTGCCCGCACCAATGGATTTATAAGCGGCGAGACTAATAGTTTTTTCCGGCGGGTCAAATTGGTCGCCATAATAGCCGCTTCGGCTAATGCCGTCGCCCCGTCGTACATTGAAGCATTGGCAACGTCCATATCCATCAGGTGGCAGATTTGCGATTGATATTCATAAATCGCCTGCAGAGTGCCCTGACTGACCTCCGGTTGATAAGGCGTATAAGCCGTATAAAATTCCGATCTTGAAATCAGAAAATCGATCGCTGCCGGAATGAAATGGTCATAGGAGCCGCCGCCGAGAAACGAGACTTTATTGTCGGCGTTGCTGTTCTGATTTGCCAGCGCCTGAACGGTCTTGGTGATTTCGATCTCCGAAAGCGGTTCCGGCAGATCGATCCGGCACTGTTTTCTAAATTGCTCGGGAATATTGGCAATCAGTTCGCTGAAACTGGCGACACCGATTGTGTCTAAAATTTCGCGTTCGGCGCCGCGGGTATTGGGAATAAAGTGCATTTTCTACCCGATCAATGTCTGATATTCAGCCGGCGTCAGCAGGGAATTCGGTTCGGCGGGATCGGATAATTTAATTTTGGCGATCCAGCCTTCACCGTAGGGATCTTTATTGACTAATTCGGCGGCATCTTTAAGAGCCAAATTGACGTCAATGATCTCGCCGCTCAGCGGTGAATACATATCCGCCACGGTCTTGACGGCTTCGATTGTTCCGATGACATCTCCGCGACCGACGACATCGCCAATTTTCGGCAATTCGATATAAACGACATCTCCCAGCTGACTTTGGGCATATTCGGTAACGCCAACGACAGCTTCGGCGCCTTCTATGCGGGCCCATTCGTGGTCTTTTGTGTATTTTAAACTGGCCGGTACATTCATCGGGATTTTCTCCTTAAATTGATTAAAATTTAAAAGTATTTAGAAACGCAATGTTAAAATCGCCAGCCCGGAAGGCTTCGCTTTTCAGAATGGCTTTCTGGAGAGGAATGGTGGTTGGCACTCCTTCCAGAATCGTTTCGTCTAAGGCTCGTATCATTCTGACAATTGCCTCGGCCCGGTCTTTTCCATGCGTGATTAATTTACCTAAAAGTGAATCATAATGAGAAGGAATTTCATAACCGGCGTAAACATTTGTGTCCATGCGCGTGCCGGGACCGCCCGGAGCATGAAAAGCCTGAATCTTGCCGGGCGACGGCATGAAATTTTTCGACGGATCTTCGGCGTTGATCCGGCACTCGATGGCATGTCCGCGCAAATTGAATTTCTTCATCCATTTGGGAATTTTCTCGCCGCTGGCCAGCCGAATCTGCTCTTTCAGCAGATCGATTCCGGTCACCATTTCAGTTACGGGATGCTCGACCTGAATGCGGGTATTCATTTCCATAAAATAGAAATTGTGTTTTTTATCCATCAGGAATTCGATCGTGCCGGCACTGCTGTAATTTACGGCTCGGGCGGCACGAACGGCAATTTTTCCGATTTTCTCACGCAGTTCATCGTCCACGACCGGTGAAGGCGACTCTTCGATCAGTTTTTGATGACGACGCTGGATCGAACATTCCCGCTCTCCGAGATGGATCACGTTACCGTAATTGTCGCCCATGATCTGGACTTCGATGTGACGGGCATCCTCGATCAGCTTTTCAACGTACATATCGGGATTACCGAAAGCCTTCTGGGCCTCCTCGCGGGCATTGTTGTATGCATTTTCCAGTTCGGCGATCTGATGCACGACCCGCATCCCGCGACCGCCACCGCCGGCGCTGGCCTTTAGAATAATCGGATAACCGAAATTTTCCGCCAGGCGTTTAATCTCTTCGAGATTTTTTACCACAGATTCACTGCCCGGAATAATCGGTACGCCGGCTTTTTTGATCGATTCGCGGGCGTGAGCTTTATCTCCCATAGTACGAATTGCCGTTGGGTGCGGCCCGATGAACAGAATTTCGTTGTCTTCGCACATCTGGGCAAAGTCGGCATTCTCCGCCAGAAATCCGTAGCCGGGATGAATTGCATCCGCATTCGTTACTTCGGCCGCGCTGATGATTTGCGACATTTTCAGGTAACTGCTTTTGCTGTCCGGCGGACCGATACAGACGGCTTCATCGGCAAAACGGACGTGCAGGGAAAGTGCATCGGCCGTTGAATAGACCGCAACCGTTGGAATATTCAGCTCTTTACAAGCCCGAATAATTCTTAACGCAATTTCGCCCCGATTGGCAATCAGCAGTTTTTTAATCACCAATTCTCTACCGTAAAAATGACTCTCAATCTTTTTCGATCACGAACAATGTCTGGTTGTATTCGACCGGTTGCGAATTTTCGACTAAAATCCGGACGACTTTTCCGGGAACTTCGGCTTCGATGACATTCATGATTTTCATAGCTTCGATAATGCAAAGCGGCTGGCCGACACTCACGGAATCACCGACATTGATATATGGCTCGGCGTCCGGCGACGGCGCCCGGTAAAATGTACCGACAATCGGCGATCTGACCTCAACGCCTTTGTGATTGAACTCCTCGGTAACGGCCGGCTGTGATTCAAAAGCCGCCGTTTCAGCCAGCTGTTGCTGATGTATCTTCTTCACTCTTTTTGTTGTCGGTACTACTTCGACTTCGGCTGTCGGGTGGACGTTGCAATTTTTAGTGATCCTGATTTTTTGCCCCCAACGCCAGACCTCGATCTCATCGATAGCATGCGATTCGAGGATCTTAACCAACTCGAGAATTTTCTCTTTCCTCATTACCCCTCCGGGTTTTTATTTGACGCGCTCGCAGTATTGGCCGTTGCGTGTATCAATCCGGATCATGTCCCCGGCGTTGATAAAGAGCGGTACCTGCACGCTAGAGCCCGTTTCAAGAACGGCCAGTTTGGTGGCGCCGGTAACGGTATCCCCCTTCATTCCCGGCTCAGTTTCTCTGACCTCCAGATTAATAAATATCGGCACTTCCACGTCGATGGGCGTCTCTTCCTGAAAAGTAACCTTGATCATTTCGTTTTCTTTAATGAAACGCGCGGCGTCTTTGAAAATTTCACCGGGAATCGTGATCTGTTCGAAGGTATCATTGTTCATCAGAACATAATGTTCACCATCGCGATATAAAAATTGCATCTCGACGGCTTCCAGACGCACAATGTCGATCTTCTCGCCGGAACGAAAGGTATTTTCGATCACCTGACCGGTGCGGATTTTTTTAAACTTGGTCCATACCCGGGCACCGCCCCGACCAATTTTAATATGTTGAAATTCGACGATCTTGACCAGATCGCCGTTAAAATTTATCACCAAGCCATTCTTGATGTCTGCAGTTGTAGCCAAATATACTCCCTTTTAAAATTCATAAAGTGACTGGAAATTTACAGGCAACACAGGTCATTTTCAACGATTTTCCCTGCGAACACCAGATACTATTAATAATCGGCCAGAAAAGTACTTCCGCAAATGACGAATAAATGATAGATTTTGGCGTAATGTCAATCAATATACTTCCGGCTTTTTCGATCCATACGCCGCCGGATTTTTGGTTGTTACTTCTACCCGTGATGCTGTATGCCGAAATGCATTACCGTCTGAAATTCCTGAAAGGCCGGCTTTACAAAAAGGAACCCGAGATAGTTTTTGACACGCCCCGCCGGATTCAGACCGAAAATGTTCCGGTCGTTCTGCTTGTCAAAGATGCCCATTGGTTTCCAATAATTCTGAAACAGGTTACGCTGACGCTTTCCTCTCCGTTCGATGAGTTGTTGAATGTAGAACAGGTTTTCACAGAAAATAGCGTCATCGATCAGCAGTGGTTTAGCCGTGTGTATTATCTTGACGTTACGCCTTTCCGGAACTGCCAATTACGGATCGATTGCCGGGCTGTCGTGGAATGCGGCGGACGAACCATGACGATCCGCAACGATAATTACGCCACCTTGAGCCACGCTCCTTTCAGTGTTTTCGTCGATTCCGAGCCTTTACCGGCTAAACCGGGCTGGCTTTGGGGCGACCTGCATTGCCATTCGCAATGGACTTCGGATCAGGTTGAGTTCGGTCTTCCGCCAGCCGCCTTGCCGCCTCTGGCGAGTGCGATGGGGCTTGCTTTTTGCAGTTTGGTCGAACACTCATACGATCTGGATGACCGGCCGGATTCATGGACGCAAGCCGATCCGCAGGTTGAAAAATGGTCTGACTACCTGGCAATGGTTCAAAGCATCAATGCCAGCCGCAACGATTTTGTCATTATCCCGGGCGAAGAAGTATCGGTCGATAACGGATTGGGCCGAAACGTGCATCTGGCCGTACTCAATAATCCGGAATATTTTCCGGGGTCGGGCGACGGTCTCGAGAATTCCATTGGCTTTCCTTGCGAGCTGAGTTATCTGAGAGTGCTTGAAAATGTTTCCGGTCGGGCGTTGGTTTACGCCGCGCATCCGTTCGCCCGTGCGCCAATTGTCCAGCGCCTGCTGACCCGTCGCGGAACCTGGAACCGCCACGATAATTCACACCGGCTGAACGGCTGGCAGATATTGAACGGCCAGCCCGGTGCAGACTTTTTCGATGGCCGCACATTCTGGATCGACAAGTTACTGCGCGGCAGTCATACTTACATTTACGGCGGCAATGATGCCCACGGCAATTTCAATCGCTTCCGCCAAATCCGGATTCCCCTGCTGAATATGTATGAACACGAACAGCAGGTCTTCGGCGAATTTCTGACCGGTGTCAAAGCCGACCTCACATCCGGTCCCGATGGATTAACCGCCAGTCTGAAAACCGGGCCGGTCATTATTTCAAACGGGCCTTTTGTTAATATCATTGCTAAAGATTCCGCCCGGCGCCGCTTCGAAACCGGCCAGACCTTACCGGGACGACCGATCGATCTGGAAATTACGGCGCTGTCCACAAATTATTGCGGGCTGATCCGTCACATTAAAATATTTCTGGGCG
>JAZDEI010000206.1:0-3353 GCA_043808945.1 Fidelibacterota bacterium
GTGACGGCGATTGCCAGCGTCGAAAAGGGCAAGAAAGAAAAATTAAGCGTTGACGGCGGCGCGCAGACTTCGAAAATAAGTATCAAAGAACACGAATATCGCCGTAATCTCTATTTTTATCTTGATTCGCTGTTTCGCGAAAATATGTACAGAGGTTATCAGTTCGATCAGATTTTCCATGCCGATCCGCGAGGAGCCGTCTCTGACCTGAAAGTTTACAAATCCCAAACGGTCGAAACCGCCGGTTGTGTTTACGGCACAGCTTATGTCGATCCGCGTGATACTACCGCCTATAGCAAATATAAAGAAAGACGCATTTTTAAACTGCTTGAATTATCGAAAGATTATTACGTAGACGTAACGATGGGTTATATCCGGATGGCGACCCAGCTGCAGGATGGTGAAATCCTGGCCGTTGCCTATCAATTGGCCGGTGAAAAATTCGGCGATTATGACCGGGAAGATACATCATCGACCAACATTGTTTTAAAACTGATCAAGCCGGAAGAAATGCTTCCGGCCCATCCCTGCTGGAATCTGGAATTTAAAAACGTCTATAACCTGGGAGCCTCCGGCATCAACAAAGATGGCTTCGCTCTGGATATCATCTATACTGTCGGTGCGGGTGATGAAAATATTGATAGGGTCTCCGGTAAAAACTTTCTGCAATTATTCGGACTCGATCTGAAAGATAACAATAACAATCCAACCCCGGATGGAACCATAGATCAGGATAACGGCGCCATCCTGAACCTAATTTCGGGTGAATTGTGGTTTCCGTTCCTGCGACCGTTTCAATATGACTCTTCGGACGCCACCGGGAAGCGCAATCCGAAAATCAGTAGGACCTATAACTGTTCGGCGATGTACGATAGCAATCGAACGGATACTGATATCTACGGCGAAACGAAATTCATAATCTCAGTCAGTTACAAGAACCGCAGTTCGATAATCAGCCTGGGAGCCATGGTCATTGAAAACAGTGAGTCCGTTACTCTGAATAACCAGACTTTGACCCGCAATGTCGAATATACGATAGATTATTTTTCGGGAACACTGACGCTTTTAACTACCGAAGCGTTGAATCCTGACGCTAACCTGGAAATTAAATATGAGAAAAATCAGTTTTTTCAGTTAGATAAAAAGACCATCCTGGGAGCCAGAGCGCAATATGATTTCGGTGACAATTGTTACATTGGGGGCACGGCCCTTTACTTTGGGCAATCGGTGGTCGATGAAAAGGTCGAGGTCGGATATGAACCGATGCGCAATTTCGTCTGGGATCTGAACGGACGCTATAACTCAAAGCTGGCTTTTCTGACCAGGGCGGTGAATTGGTTACCATTAGTCAGTACCAGTACCGAATCGTCAATCGATGTTGAGGGTGAAATAGCCCAGGTTTTGCCAAATCCGAACACTCTATCCAATGAGGATACCGGCGACCCGAACGGAGTCGGTTTTATCGATGATTTCGAAGGTTCCAAGCGCGTTACCGCACCACCGATCATGCGGCGTTACTGGGCTCAGGCCTCGACGCCATTCAATAAAGCGGACAATGAACGGGGCTACGCCTTCTGGTTTAATCCCTACGGTGGAGTTGCCACTACCAGCATCTGGCCCGATAAAGAGGTCAGCACTACCGCTCAGAATACCATCACCGAAATATTGGTTATGAGTGTCAATCCAAACTGGTCGATCGCCGTTAGCGACGGAATCTCACCCAAACAATCGGCCTGGGGCGGTATCACTTACTACTTCCCGCAAAGTTACTACGATCAATCCAATACGAAATACGTGGATATCTGGATAAAAGGCAACTCCGGTACACTGCATATCGATCTTGGAAAAATTAGTGAAGATCAGATTCCTAATAATAAGCTTGATTCCGAAGATCGGCCGGAATCCGGCTTGACCATGGGCAATGGTTTGCTGGATGATAATGAAGACACCGGTATTGATGGACAAGTTGACGAAGACGAGGCGATCGTAACACAAAAATACGGTACACTTGGATATGGCGCTGACCATCTGACAGAATACGGTCGCGATCCCGGCGATCCCCATTCCGATAACTGGAAATATTCAGAAGGTTCCAGCGATTATAGTCATATTAATGGCACCGAGGGAAATTCTAAAGATGCCAACGGCTTGTATCCGGATACGGAAGACCTGAACAACAATTATGCGATCGATACGGACAACGACTATTTTACCGCCGCGTTTGATCTGGCGGATGCTTCGAACGAATATATCTCCGGTCAAACTTATATATCCAATAAAGCGACCGGTTGGAAACTGTACCGTATTCCATTGACGGAATTCAGAAAAGATGCCACCGGTGCAGATGTGGCCTGGGAGAGTGTCCGCGCCTGTCGTCTGTGGTTCGACGGATTGGCCGGTAAAGACTCGGTCTATATCGCAAAAATCGAACTGGTCGGCAACGAATGGGAAGAATTAGGCGTAGCTCCTGACGATACAGCTTCTTTTGTGACCAAAGAAGCCTCCTTTTCATTATCGGTAATTAACTCTGAGGACAATCCGGATATTTATGATGCCCCCAAAGGCGTGCAGGGTGAATACGATCAGGTCACTCAGACGCGCGCCAAAGAACAATCTCTGGTGCTCAGTCTGCCGGAAGACGGCGAGGGTTTATATAAGGGCGAATTGTGCGCCGCTAAAAAAGAGCTCACGGAGAACGCCAGTTATATCACTTATAAGACGATGAAACTTTTTATCAATGGCTATGAGCTGGCCGTGGATGGTTACCAGTTTGAGAATAAGGAAGAAACGCCTCTTCAATTTTTTATCAGATTCGGTAAAATATATGATACTGCGCCGGCAACTACGAGCTATTACGAGTACCGCCAGCCGATTTATCCGGGCTGGGATACCGAAAATGAGATGGAAATCGATCTGGATTTTTTAACCTCCCTGAAACAATTTAACTCCGCAGATGATTATACGGGAAATGGCGAATTTACTATTTATTCCAATTCCTCCGGAGTAATCATCCGGCATTATAAGGAACTGGATAAAGATGGTAAATATACCGGTCGGGAGATTATCATTTATGGTCAGCCGACCCTGGCCAGTGTCAAACGGATTGATGTCGGTTTACGCAACCGGGAAAGTAATAATGGTTATGCCAATCAATTTAAAACCGGTACCATAAAAGGTCAGGTCTGGATAGATGAATTGCGACTTTCGGATGTTCGCAAAGGCAAGGGGATGGCCTATCGGGCTAAAGCCACCTTGCGCGTGGCCGATCTGGCCAGTTTCGACGTTTCCATTAACCATAAAGATGCCGATTTCCATACTGTCGAACAACGCCCAAGCCTTGTGACCGATAACCT
>JAZDEI010000207.1:0-9865 GCA_043808945.1 Fidelibacterota bacterium
ATTTATCTTTTAGTCGTACTATTCACGATCCTCAACCTGATCTATTTCTTTCTATGTAAGTATTTGCCATTTACAAATTTCGGACAGGAAATTACCTTTACCGAGATTCAGGTTGTGCTGGATTTTGTGCTGATTTCATTCATAATTCATTTTACGGGTGGCATCGGCAATCCGTTCTATTTCGTTTATCTGGTGCACATCATCATTTCCGGCATTTTATATCAGGGAGCCTGGCCGTACATAAATGCAACTCTGGCGGCTTTCCTGCTGACGTTCTGGTCGGTGCTGGAGTATTTTAAGATGGTTACCGTTTACACTTTGGATGGAACGCCGGCTCCTTTAAAAGTCTATATAGTTTCGCTGGCCGCGTTTTACATTCTGATCTTTACTGCAACCTATATCATTCGCGACATCATTTCCGGTTACCGCATTATGAAGAGGGTAATCGATCAGAAAAGTGAACTGCTCGAGCAAACCATCCTTGAAAGAGATAAAATGTTCAGGTTCACTGCGCATGAATTAAAATCGCCGCTGACTACCCTGCGCAGTATGCTGGCGGTGATCGATGAAGTTTATGCGGATAATCTGCAACCCGATCTGAAAGAGATGGTCGGTCGGGCGGTGCGACGCACCGATCAGGTACTGTTGATGGTCAAAGAAATGATCGAAGTGACCCAATATCGCTACGGTTTGACCGAATGTAAATTGCAATCGGTCGAATTCGGGGAATGGATCGCAAAAGTCGTCGAGCAACAGCAGATTTATGCCGACAACGAAAAGGTTATTCTGACGATAAAGTCATTGCCACAGGAAACCTTAGTTTATATGGACGCAGTCAGTCTTGAAAAGGTGCTTTCTAACCTGATCAATAATGCGATCCGCTACAGCCCGGCCGGGGCCGATGTTAATATTCAACCGTTCGTCAAACAGCAATGCTTCGGTTTTAGCGTAAGTGATACCGGGATTGGCATTGCGGAAGGTGACCTAACGAAAATTTTCGATGAATTTTACCGCAGTCCCAATGCCCGCGAAATGGAAAGCCTCGGTACCGGACTGGGGCTGTGTCTGGTGAAGCAGATCGTCGATCAGTACAACGGCAGAATTTTCGTCGAAAGTCAATTAGGACAGGGCAGTACCTTTACGGTTGAGATGCCTTATATCAATAAAGGATTCAGCCCGTGAAAATATATTTTTTGCCATTGCGTGTTACTTTTTTAAATTTCATGCTATGAGGTGTCTATGGCTAATTTAATTCGATTTGGCGTGTCTCTGCCGGATGATCTCCTGGAACGGTTCGATGCCGAAATTCGGCAAAAAGGCTACTCTAACCGCTCGGAGGCATTCCGTGACCTGATCCGTGAATTTCTGGTGAAAAAGGAACTTGATTCCGATGCGGAAGTCGTCGGAACATTAACGCTGGTTTACGATCATCATGTGGCCGATCTGGGGCTGAAACTGAAAACATTGCAACACGATTTTTATCAAAATATCATGTCCAATATTCATTTTCACCTGGATCATCATCATTGCCTGGAAGTGATCGTACTGCGCGGGCAATGTTCGGTAATCCGTAATCTTGCAGAGCACATAATCGGATTACGCGGCGTTAAACATGGGAAATTAACCTTTACTTCGACGGGCGAAAATTTACCGGGATTATGAAAAAGAAAGGGAGTATAAAAATGAGGCTTCAGTTTGGATTGGGATTCGTGATTATATATGCCACACTGGTGGGAATTACTCCGGCTGCCGCAGTTTATACGGATACTCTGAAAGTCTTTCCGTTCGATCCGGTGGTAGTGACCGGAACCCGCACGGAAGCCAGCCGCCACGATTTACCGGTGGCGCTCACAATCATACCGGAAAATATTGTGAGCGAGCAAGACGACACGCCTTTGCTGGATTTGGTTGCGGAAAATGTCCCCGGTTTGTTCGTCACAAAGCGGACAAATCTCGGTTATGGTGTGAGCAGCGGGAGCGGCGGGCAGATTTCAATGCGCGGAATCGGCGGTTTTCCAAGTACCCAGGTTTTAATTTTGATCGACGGGCGGCCGGACATCATGGGCCTTTTCGGGCATCCGCTCGGCGACGCCTATTTTTCCGGCAATGTCAAGAAGATTGAAGTTTTACGCGGGCCGGCTTCGCTGCTTTACGGTTCGAATGCTATGGGCGGCGCGATTAACATCATCACCGAACATAACGCCGATATTGGATATCACTTACACCTGCCGCTGCGCTTCGGCAGTTTAAATTCGCGGCAACTGAATCTGCACCAGTCGTTCGAGCGTGAAAACTGGGGGATTTCTGCGACCGCCGGAACGGTCTCTACCGATGGTTATCGCACAGATGGCCGGGACGACTATGCCAGCCAAAACGGTACCTTTGAAACGCATTGGCAGGTTCTGGATAATTTTAAAGCCATCGTGAACGCCTATTTCTCAAACCTGGAATTGTACGATCCAGGACGCACCGATAATCCCTTCACTAATCATCGCTACAATGTCAAGCGGCGCGGCGGCGATCTGACATTCAATCATCAAACGGCGAAGATTATCAGCGACCTGAAATTGCATTACAACTACGGTCATCACGATATCAATGACCCGAATAAATATTTGTCGGACGATCATACGACCGGATTGATCCTGACGGAAACTTACCGGCGCTCAGAAAAGACCCGAATTTTAACCGGGATTGATTTGCGACAATACGGCGGCCGCGCCTGGTTGGATTCGGCCTGGAAAAAGCACACGGTTTCCGAACAAAGCCTTGTCACTCAAATTAACCAACAAATTTTCTCGTTTATCAATGTCGATGGTGGTTTGCGTTATACCCGCCATTCGATTGCCGGCGCAGAATGGATACCGGCGTTTGGATTGGCGGTGCATCTGCCGGATGCCTGGCATCTTAAAGGCCAGTTCGCGAAAGGTTACCGTAACCCGACGATTAACGAGCTCTATCTTTTTCCGCCGTCCACGACCGATCTGAAACCGGAAATATCGACTAATCTCGAATTCATTGTCGAGAAAGAGATCACCGGCCGGTTGACGACGAATCTTTCAGTTTATCAAACAAAGGCCGATAACCTGATCGAAAAAACCTGGGTATCCGGCCGGCCGCTTTTCCAAAATAAAGGCAAGACACTTTTCAAAGGCGTAGAATGGGAAGGGCAGTTGTTAATCATCCGTAATTTGTCGGCATCCTGGACGATGAGTATCAATTCCGCTTCGCGAAAAGTCAGCGCCATGCCAGGCCAGAAATTGGACGTCAGTCTGCGCTACGAGCCGATCCGCAAACTACATTTGACTTTACAGAGTCAGTGGATCAATAACCTCTACAGCGTCGAGAATCCTTACAGTTATGGCTTGCCGGTTTACAAGAGGTTGGACGGTTACTGCCTCTTGAATTGGCGCGGCAACCTGGAAATCAATCGGTTCGTCGATCTCAATGCCGAGGTCGAAAATCTGACTGGCATCGAGTACGAAACGATGTATCATTATCCTTTGCCGGGCCGGACATTCTGGATTGGGATCACCCTGAAATATTGACCGGGATATAACTAATGTTACTCTCGACCTACCGGCGACAGCGGCACTTCTTTAACGAGCAGGCTTTGAACTGGCACTTTCCGGATTCCGACCGGCAGAAAATTACCAAAATCCTGGAATCGGTAAATCTGCCACCAGACGGAATCATACTCGATGCCGGCTGCGGAACCGGCAACCTGTTTCCCGTAGTCAAGGCAATCGTCCCGATCGTGACGATCATCGCCTGCGATATGGCGTCGCAAATGCTGAACGAAAGCCGCCGCAGAAATCCCGGATTGCAAATCCCGCTCTGGGTCGGATTCTGTGAGGAATTGCCCTTGAAAAATGAGAGTGTCGATCTGGCTCTGAATTACTGTATTTTCCCGCATATTAAGGACAAAGACAAAGCCCTGTCGGAATTACGGCGGGTCTTAAAACCAGGCGGCCGGTATCTGATCATTCACCCGAATGGCCGGAGCGCGACAAATTATAGACATCGCCAAATCGGAATGCCGATTGCGAATGATCTTTTACCGCCGACTGCCGAAATAAAGAATCGTCTGCAAAATCATAAATTTTCAGTTCGGCAACTGATCGATCGGGATGATCTGTTTCTGATCGAAGCTGGAAAAAGTAATTAGCCATGGAGTTATTGTCGGTATATTTTCAGTAGAATCCTGCTCCGTTGCAACAAGCGGAAATGTCAGTTATATTGGAATTGGTAACATTAAAGTTTGCAACCTTCAATTTACAATTTTCAATTATTAATATACTCCGCCGTCGCCTTTAAGCATGGGTACGAAACGCACCGGAGTAACTGACTTTTGGACCAGCTTTCCGTTATGTTTCGTGATTAGTACAAGTTCCTGGACATAGCCCGCACCAACCGGAATAACAAGACGCCCACCTTCAGCGAGTTGTTCTTCCAGCGGTTTCGGAATTTCTGATGGAGCACAGGTAACGATGATAGCGTCGAACGGAGCATGTTCCGGCCAGCCGCGGTAGCCGTCTCCGATTTTGCACCGGATATTTTTATATCCGAGATTATTTAAGAGCTCTCTGGCTCTCTGACCTAATTGCCGGATTATTTCTATCGTGAAAACGCTATCGCAAATCTCTGCCAGGACGGCCGCCTGATAGCCGGAGCCAGTCCCGATTTCGAGGACTTTATTTGTTTTTTGAAGACCAAGCAGTTCGGTCATCAAAGCCACGATGTACGGTTGTGAAATGGTTTGCTCTTCACCGATCGGTAGAGGTCGGTCGGCGTAAGCAAAATTTCGGTATTCGTCCGGTACAAAACGATGCCGCTCAACCTTTTGCAGTGCTTTTACGACCGACGGCGCGACGATGCCACGCGCAATAATTTGCTCGCGTATCATTTTTTGGCGTTGTGCGGCATAATCCGGCTGAACTTTAGTTTGGGCAGAAACCGCCAAAGGGTATAGGAAGATCAGAAAAATAAGGATTTTGTGCTGAACAGACATCGATTGGTCAGAAAATATTATCCCGCGAAATTAATTGTGGATTTCAAGATTGCCGAAAACAATATCCACATGAATTTCCATAATCGCTGAATTTTCATCTTTCGGATTATTGACAAGCTGATTGTCGATACGGCCGAAAACCGGTGTGCCGGTTATTTCGATGCGGATTCCGGGCGGAACGACCAATCTGGCTCTCCCGAAGACGATTTCAACATTCAATCGGCACCGGCCGTCAGCGATTTTAACACCGCGCAGGTCAACCAGCATTTTGCCGAAAATGGCCTGAATGTTGCCGCCGGTAAATTTTTCCGATGTGACATTTTCGCGCGATTCGCTGAAAACGGCACTTAAATCAATCCCGTTTTTTTCATGTTCTGAGGAAGCTGGCCATACCCGAAAAGACCCTCTTCCGGGGCGAATCAGCATGATTATTCCGATCAGGATCAACACGCCCGCGAAGAGCATCGACCCGTCGATGAAATGATTGATTTTCAACAAGAGTACTACGCCAAATCCGATCAGAAACCAGCCGCCTGTGCGATTATTCTTAAACAATTCATTGACACCGAGGAGGATCAGGATCGCCGGCCACCAATTACTGATGAAATCACCCAGATCGAAGTAAATCAGGTGCAGATTATCGAGCAGAAGAACAATTCCAAGTACTAACAGTACTAAGCCTGCTATCGAAATTCCGGCTATTTTTCGTTGTGTTTTCATAAGGAAACCTCTCTTTTTTCTAATAATACTAAAAAGTTCGCAGTAAATCAATCTGAAAATCCTGGCCCTGACTATTATGTTAGTTCTTGAATCCTTAAAACTTTGATACTAAATTCGAGCCGAGAGACTGAGAATGGCATAGGGAGAGTAGACAATGAAAAAATGGACCATTTGGTTCGCAGCAACGTTTCTGATTTTGGGATGCAGTCGTGAGACCATACGTAATCAGAGAGAGGCGCAGGCTTTTATTGATAGTTTATCGAATATTCTGGAACCTCTCCAAACCACAACAATGCAGGTATATTGGGAAGCAACTTCCACCGGGAATGATTCTTTATTCAGACAGTACTCGGATTATGAAGTACGTCTTATGAAGGTTTACAATAATTCAGCCGCTTTTCAAAAAATCAAGCAATTCTCCTCGCAAGAGATCAAAGATCCAATCCTTGCCCGTCAGGTAAAGATAGTCTATAACGAATTTTTAATCAACCAGGTTGATACAATTGCTCAGAAGCAGATTGCCGAACTCTATGGCGGTTTATTCAGTAAATTTCAGAGGCATTCTTATAAGATCGATAATGCTGAAGTTCCTGTTTCAAAATTACGGGAGGTCTTGCGAAAATCGGAAAACTCGGTTGAGCGTCAAAGAGCCTGGGAAACGCTTAAAAAGGTCGGGCCGGATGTGGCAGATGATTTCCTGAAAATGGTTCGCTTGTTGAATGAATCGGCTCGTTCGATTGGTTTTCGTAATTATTACGAACAAAAATTAATCACCCAGGAGGAAGACCCACGGGTTATTGAGGAACTGGTACAGAAGTACAGTGACGGTACCGCGGAACCGTACCGGATAATAAAAGCAAAAATCGACTCTGCGCTGGCAGTCAAGTATAAAGTCCGGCCATCAGATCTACAACCCTGGCATTATATGGATCCTTATGCCAGTGACGCGCCATTCGCCCGGTCTTATGATCTCGACCAATATTATAAAGATAAAGACGTAGTGTCAATCGCAAAGCGATTTTTCAACGGAATCGGATTCGATGTCACTGAGATTATTGCAAGAAGCGATCTGACCGAGAGACCGGATAAATACCGGCAGGCCTATTGCACTGATATTTCAAGGAACGGCGATATCCGCATCATGGCAAATATAAGTAATAACTCCCGCGGTATGAGTATTTTGATGCATGAAATGGGACATGCCGTCCATTATATGAGCCTGAGTCGGGATTTACCCTATTATTTGTTGGATTTGCCGACACCCAGCCGCCTGCCGCGCGATCAAATCTACATTAACAAGGAACTACCATATTTATTGCGCGATAACACCCATTTTTTCATCGCGGAGGGAGTTGCGACATTTTTTCAGAATCTGACCACTAATCCGGGTTGGATGGAACAAATGCTGGGACTTACGCCATCCCAAAAATCTGAATATATCGCCCAAATACGGGAAGTACGACCGGCTAAAGCATTGTTTTTAAGCGGATGGATGCTGGTAATGTTTAATTTTGAAAAAGCCTTGTATGAAAATCCCGATCAGGACCTGAATAAACTGTGGTGGGATTTAATCGAAAAATATCAGTTGATAAAACGCCCAAGCGGCCGCAATGAACCGGACTGGGCGTGCAATTTTCATATCGTCATCCTGCCGTTATATTATCAGAACTACTTGCTGGGTGACGTTTTTGCGGCGCAGATTTTACATGCAATGGCTGCCGACCAGGGATTGAATTCTCCCGCGGAATTACAATTCGTCAATAATCCGGCCATTGGCCATTTCCTGGAAGAAAAAGTATTTAGTTTCGGTAAAAAATATCGCTGGGACGAGCTGGTTAAAAAGGCGACCGGAGAGGATCTTTCAGTCAAATATTACATTGAGCAACTAAAATATTAATCGGGATGATATTACTGGAAAAGGAGAATGATTCAGATGAAAAAAGTAATCATTACACTGATTGTCGTTCTGCTGATTATGAATTGCGATAACAAAGCGAAAAAGAACGAAATGGCCGCGCAGGTTTTCGTTGACAGCCTGACCAATGTCATCAAGCCGCTGAATATGGCAGCCAGCCTGGCGTACTGGGAAGCAACTGCCTCCGGCAAAGACGAATACTATGACCGTTACGCCAGCGCTTCGTTGGAACTGGCGACGATCTATTCCAATCCAAACGATTTTGAAAAAATAAAAACCTTTCGCACCGGAAATATTAAAAACCCGTTGTTAGCCCGGCAGATCGAAATCCTGTTTTACCGGTATTTGGGCAAGCAGATCGATACGACTCTTTTGCGTCAAATTACCGAGATGCAGACTGCCGTCGAAGCCCGATTCAATAAATTCCGCGGTAAAATCGACGGGCGGGAAGTTACCGGCAATGATATTAAGGAAATACTGATATCATCTACCGACCTTTCGCGTCGCAAGAAAGCCTGGGAAGCGTCTAAACAGGTTGCCCCGACGGTTGAGGCTGATATGCTGACTCTGGTGCAACTGCGTAATAAGGCTGCCCAAAAACTTGGCTTCGAGAATTACCAGCAGATGTCATTAGTGACTGACGAACAGGATCCGGAAGAAATCAATCGCATTTTTGAGGAATTGGATGTCGCTACCCGTGAACCATATCTCAAGGATAAGGTCGAGATCGATGCGATTTTAGCGATGCGGTTTAAAATCAAACCGGAAGACTTACAGCCCTGGCACTATTCCGATCCGTTTTTCCAGGAACCGCCTGCCGTCAGTGAGGTCAATCTCGACAAATATTACGAAAACCAGGATGTCATCAAACTGGCTGAGACATTCTATGCCGGGATCGGTCTGGATGTATCCGGAATTCTATCTAATAGTGATTTGTTTGAGCGGCCGGGTAAATATCCGCATGCCTATTGTACTGATATCGATCGCGAAGGCGACGTGCGGATTATGGAAAATGTGCGTAACAACGAGGAATGGATGGCTACCACTCTGCATGAACTCGGACATGCAGTATATGCCGCCGGGATCGACCGGAATTTGCCATATTTTCTAAGGGAAGAGTCACATTCATTCGCAACCGAAGGCATTGCTATGTTTTTTGAAAAACTATCCAAGAATCCAGTCTGGATGCGTGCGATGCTGAATCTCAATTCTGACGAGGAGGCCGATGTTCGGGAAACAACTGCTCAGATGCTCAGATTGCAGAAATTGATATTCGCGCGCTGGTCGCTCGTGATGTTCAATTTTGAAAAAGGTTTGTATGCCGATCCTGAACAGGATTTGAACGCTCTCTGGTGGGGATTAGTCGAGAAATACCAGATGATAAAGAGGCCGGAGAACCGCAATCAGCCGGATTGGGCTTCCAAGATCCATATTTGTTCCTACCCGGTTTATTATCACAATTATCAGTTAGGCGAGTTATTTTCTGCCCAATTATTGACGGCTGTCGCTCGTACTCAAGGCGTGAAAAGTATCGGCGAAATTAGTTATATCAACAATCCGGAGCTCGGTAATTTTCTAAAGTCCAGTGTTTTTTCCGTCGGTAAGAAATATCGCTGGGATGAGATGATCGTTCGTGCGACCGGTGAGAAACTGACCGCCAAATACTTCGTTGAACAATTATAAACAATCCGGAGAAACCTGACACCTCGTAATCAGAGAATTTCCTGAGGCTGATGTTGGAGTGATTCATTGTGGTTCTGTATAGTTAATGAGTCTGGTGAATAAAATATTATGAAACGTGAATTTATCGGAAGTATTATAATCCGCTTTCGGCAGGAAATAATCATTTATCTATTACCCGATCTGAACAGTCTGCTTGAAACCGCAATGATACAAGATATAGAAGACCACGTGATCCTGGGACTCTTTATTAAGTGTTCACTTTATTTTTTATAGCATTTTTGATTTTGATATATTATCTTTGTCCAGTTGTATGATTAATTACAAGTATAGGATCAGGGTAAGGATGCAGAAAACCACAAAAAGCGAGGATATCTGTAGAAAACGCTCTGTTTAAACGCGATATTGACCTTATTAATGGTAATAGAAAAAAATTTAAGCAACTTAATAACAACTAATTTTAAGGAGAAGCTATGAAACGGTTACTATCCTTTTTAATTGCGATTTGTTTACTCGCAACTCCAATGCTCTGGGCGCAG
>JAZDEI010000208.1:0-7560 GCA_043808945.1 Fidelibacterota bacterium
AAAAAAAGGCGCCTGTACAATGAGGGCGTAATGACCGGCTTTATGCACGCCATCGTTGAGATGCTTGAAATCGTGCTCGGTTTTCTGGCCAACACGGTTTCTTTTATCCGTGTGGCCGCCTTCGGTCTGGCGCATGCCGGATTATTCATTGCGATCTTCACTTTGTCGGATATGATGAGCGGCAAATGGGGCGGAGTGGCCTCGGCTATCATTTTGGTATTCGGTAACATTTTAATAATTATGCTCGAAGGCCTGGTAGTTACGATCCAGGCGATCCGCTTGGAATTTTACGAGTTTTTCAGCCGTTTTTTCCGCACTACCAGCGCTAAATACAAACCCGTCCGCGAAAATCTTAAAGTCGAATAAATGGACATTATTACTTCGGAGGTAACCAAGACATGTTAAAACCCAAACTTTTCAAAAAAGCTCTGGCCATCATGATAACCATCGGGCTGGTCGCAATCGGCGGTACTTCGCTCCTGGTTCTGAAAGCGATTGCCCAGACCCCGGAAAAGGCCGTCGCAGTCGCCAAAAACAGTCCGGCAGTTTCAACCGAATTGGCTATCGAAGCCTCGGCCGATAACGCCATTAAAATCAAGTTTGGCTTTATCGCCGCGGCCCTGGCCGTTGGCATCG
The DNA here is from genome assembly GCA_043808945.1 of Fidelibacterota bacterium. Classification (GTDB taxonomy): domain Bacteria; phylum Fidelibacterota; class UBA2242; order UBA2242; family UBA2242; genus JAGNGI01. The sequence continues at coordinate 637 of JAZDEI010000208.1, forward strand.
GTTCGATCGGGGCTGCCATCGCCGTCGGCAATATCGGAACGGCCGCCATGGGCACGATCGGCGAGAAACCGGAATTAACCGGAAGCGCGCTGATCTTCGTCGGTCTGGCAGAAGGCATTGCAATTTACGGCCTGATCGTGGCCATTATGATTCTCGGAAAATTGTAATTCGGCGGAGACAGGTTGAAATTTTTCGTAATCGGCGATGAAGATACCGTCCTCGGCTTTAATCTGGTCGGAAGCGAGGGGTTGATCGTACATGATACCGGGGAAGCCCGGCGCGCTCTCGAAGAGGCCGTCGAGCAGAAAGATGTCGGGATCATTATAATTACCGAACGCATTGCCGCCTGGATTCGACCGGAAGTCAGAGCCCAATTTTACACAAAAACCATCCCGCTGATCGTCGAAATTCCCGATCGACTCGGACCGGTTGAAGGTCGCGTTTCGATCAAGGAAGTGATTCAGACAGCGGTCGGCATTCGGATGGAATGAGGAATTATGCCGGACAGAGCCCAGTCATTAGACGCTATAATCGCTGAGATTCGCCAGCAATCGGCCGATGAAGTCACGGCCGTGCAGCAATCCGCCGCCCGTGAGCAGGAACAGATCAATCAGCGCGCTAAAGTCGAAGCCGATCGTCTGCGTGGCGGAATCGTGCGGAAAGCCAAAACCCAGGCGGCAACCTTACAAAAACGGACTGCCGCGATTGCCAATCTCGAAGTTAAAAAATTGAATCTGCAGTCGCAATCGCTGATAAGCGCGGAAATCCGGAGGCGCTTAGACGAACGGCTGGCCGAATTTCGGCAGACACCGGAATATGTGCATCTGTTAAAAAATTTGGTTACGGAAGGCGCAACCGGACTTGGGGTGGAGAATGTCATTATTTTCGCCGGCGACCGGGAACGCGCTTTACTTACAACCGAATTTCTGGAATCGATCGGGCGGGAAATCGCATCCAATTTGCATTTTAGCATCTCTGATGAGATTCTCACCGAATCTGGTGTCATTCTTTATTCCGATGACAGGCGGATGCGATTCGACAACCGCCTGGCTACCCGCTGTCGGCGCATCTTCACTGAAAATCAATGGTCAATTATGCAAGCATTCACTGATAACGAGGAACAGAGGTAAACGGTGTCGGTAATAATCGCAAATGTTTCCCGCGTACTGGGGCCGGTTGTACACGCCACCAGTATCGCCAAAGCCCGGATGCTCGAATCCGTTGAGGTCGGCGAGGAGCGGCTCATCGGAGAAATCGTGCGTCTGCAGGGCAATCAAATTACCATTCAGGTGTACGAAGACACCACCGGCCTGACACCCGGGACCGCCGTTTACGGTTCGGGGATGCCGCTTTCGGTCGAATTGGGGCCGGGATTGATCGGGACAATTTATGACGGCGTTCAGCGGCCGCTGGAAGAAATCAAAAAGGCTTCCGATCAATATATTCGTCGCGGGATTAAGGCTCCCTCGCTCAATCGACAAAAAAAATGGAAATTTACGCCGTTAGTCAGTCCCGGCGAAACGGTCAGCGGCGGTCAGATCATTGGCACCGTTCCGGAAACCGAACGCATCGTGCAGAAAATTCTCATCCCGCCCGGGATCGCCGGAAAAATAGTCCGGATCGCGGAGCCGGGTGAATACACCGTCGAGGATGAAATCTGCGTGGTCGATACCGGGCAAACACAGGAATCGCTGACTTTATTACAGCGCTGGCCGGTACGCCAGCCGCGACCGGTTCACAGCCGCTTATCTTCCAATCTGCCGATGATCACCGGGCAACGGGTAATCGATACGCTTTTCCCGATCGCCAAAGGCGGAACGGTCGCTATCCCGGGCGGGTTCGGCACCGGTAAAACCATGGTGGAACACCAGTTGGCCAAATGGTCGGACGCTGACATCGTGGTTTATATCGGATGCGGCGAGCGCGGCAACGAAATGACGGATGTATTGAATGAATTTCCGAAACTGATTGACCCGCGTAGCGGACGGCCGCTGATGGAACGCACCGTCCTGATCGCCAATACTTCAAACATGCCGGTGGCCGCGCGGGAGGCGTCGATTTACACCGGGATCACGATTGCCGAATATTACCGCGATATGGGCTATCATGTCGCCATCATGGCCGATTCGACCTCGCGTTGGGCCGAAGCCCTGCGGGAGCTGTCCGGCCGGATGGAGGAATTGCCGGCTGAAGAAGGTTTCCCGGCTTATCTGCCAACCCGTTTGGCCGAATTTTACGAAAGAGCCGGGCTTTTCGAGACGCTCAACCACCAGACCGGTTCGGTGACGATTGTGGGCGCTATATCACCGCCCGGAGGAGATTTCTCCGAACCGGTGACCCAGCATACCAAGCGTTTCGTGCGCGTCTTCCTGGCGCTGGATCGCGATCTGGCCAACTCGCGCCATTACCCGGCCATTTCCTGGCTGGATTCATATTCAGAATATGTCGAATACGTCGCTCCCTGGTGGCAAACCCAGGCCGATCCGGACTGGGCCGATCTGCGCCAGGAAATGCTCGAACTTTTACAGAAAGAGGCCAAACTCCAGCAGGTCGTCAAGTTGGTCGGAGCGGATGTTCTGCCCGATTCCCAGCGCATTATCCTGGAAGTCTGTACGCTTTTTAAAAACATTTTCCTCCAGCAATCGGCCTACGATAAAATCGACACTTACTCGACCGTTATCAAACAGGTGAAAATGCTCCGGATCATCGTCACTTTTTACCGGCTGTCGGCCGAAGCGCTCAAGCAGGGTGCTACACTTTTCAAAATCAAACGCACGAAAACTATGAGCGCGATTATGCGCATGAAGTTTTCCATTTCTAACGAAGAGATCGATAAACTCGACCAAATATTAGCCAATATGAATACCGAAATGGCCAGTCTCGGCCGCCTGAATTTCTAACCGGAAACCGGGACATTGCATGCAAAGGATAAAATTAAAATGAATAAAAACGAGCAGGCGGAACTCCTGAAATACCGGGAATATGTCGGGATTCAGCAGATCAACGGTCCGCTGATTTGTATAGAAGGAATCCATAACGTCGGATACAACGAATTGGTCGAGATCGAGGACGGCCGGGGAGAAAAACGAATCGGTCAGGTATTGGAAGCCAACCAGCGGGCGGCCGTCGTACAGGTTTTTGAAGGAACGACCGGTCTGGCGCTGGCTGACACCGCGGCGCGTTTCCGGGGCGAATCTCTGCGTATTCCGGTTACCCGTGAAATGCTCGGCCGGGTTTTCGACGGTCTGGGACGCCCGATTGACGGTGGTCCGGAACCGCTCACCCGCGAACACTGGGACGTCAACGGCGCGGCCATTAATCCGACCGCGCGTACTTATCCGACGACCTTCATCCAGACCGGAATCTCGGCGATTGACGGTATGAATACCTTAGTCAACGGTCAGAAATTGCCGCTGTTTTCCGGACCGGGATTGTCGCATAACCGGGTCGCCGCCCAGATCGTCCGCCAGGCTAAGATCGTCGGCCACGATGTCTCCTTTGCGATCGTTTTCGCGGCGATGGGCGTAAAACATGACGTCGCCCAATATTTCATTGATGATTTCCGGGACACCGGCGTTCTGGAAAACGTCGTCATGTTTCTATCGCTGGCCGATGCGCCTTCTGTCGAACGCCTGATCACGCCGCGCAGTGCCCTGACGATGGCAGAATATCTCGCTTTTCATGAAAATATGCATGTTCTGGTCGTTCTGACCGACATGACCAATTACTGCGAAGCCCTGCGCGAAATCTCCATCGCCCGCGGAGAAATTCCGTCGCGCAAGAGTTATCCGGGTTATCTCTACTCCGATCTCGCCAGCCTCTACGAACGCGCCGGCATGGTGGAAAATTCGACCGGCTCGATCACCCAGGTGCCGATTCTATCGATGCCGAATGATGACATTTCGCACCCCATTCCGGACTTGACGGGCTACATCACGGAAGGCCAGATCGTTTTTGACCGCGAGCTCTTTCAAAAGGGCACTTACCCGCCGATCGCAATTTTACCGTCGCTTTCACGCCTGATGAAAGACGGCATCGGCGAAGGTTTGACCCGCGCCGATCACGCTCACCTCGCCAGTCAGCTTTTTGCGGCCTATGCCAAAGTCAAAGAGGTGCGCGCCCTGGCCTCGGTCATTGGTGAAGAGGAGCTCAGCCCGCTGGACCACAATTATCTGCAATTTGGCACGGAATTCGAAAATAAATTCCTGTCCCAAAAAGAAACCGAAGACCGCTCGATTACCGACACCCTCGACCTGGGCTGGGAAATGCTCTCGCTCCTGCCGCGCGAGGAACTGCATCGCATCACGGACGAAGAGGCAAGTCAATTTCATCACAACTCCAATGGAACAACCTGATTGATCTGATCCATGGCCAGAATTAAAGTCGTCCCGACCAAGAGCAACCTCCTGAAATTGAAACGCGATCTGGTTTTCGCGCAGGAAGGCTACGAACTGCTCGAGCAGAAACGCCAGGTGCTGGTGGCGCAACTGATGTCATTGGTGAACGACACGATCGCGGCCCATGAAAAAATGGATGTCGATTTGCACGAAGCCTATAATGCTTTCCAGAATGCCGTCGTGACCAGCGGTAAAACCACCGTGAAATCAGTCGCCCGCGCCGTCCAGATCGACTCCGATATTCAGATTCACACTTTGAGAGTTATGGGCGTGACCATCCCGAAAGTCGATGTCAAAATTCGGGATACTGCGCCTTATTACAGCGCCGGGAATTCCTCTTTCTGGCTCGACGAAAGTATTTTGCGCTTCAAGACTGTCCTGGAAGCCATGGGGCGTTTCGCCGAGTTGCGCGTTTCTCTCCTGCGCTTAGCTCAGGAAGTCCACAAAACCCAGCGCCGGGTCAATGCTCTCGAAAAAATTGCCATTCCCGATTTCAAAGAAACCATTAAATTCATCGCGGATTCTTTGGAAGAAAACGAACGCGGGACATTTGCCACTTTAAAACTCATCAAAGCACGCTTTGAAAAACGAAAGGAAGATCAGGATGCAGTCCGACAGACTCATCTCTAAAATTCTCCTCTTCACGGATGGCTCCGAAGGCAGTATTTATGCGGCCAAATACGGGATCGTCCTGGCAAAAAACACCGGGGCGGAATTAAAGGCCATCTATGTCGTCAACATCGACCTGTTGAAACAACTCGAACGCGCCCGCATTTTTGTCAAAGTCGAGGAACTCGATTACGAGCGGGATTTGGAAGAAGACGGCCGGAATTACCTGCGCCACATAACCGAACTCGCCGCCCATAAAGGTTTGAGGATCGAGACCGAATTGCTGAAAGGCACCGTCCACAAAATCGCCATCCAAAAGGTCGAGGAGTGGGACGCCGATCTGCTGATAATGGGCGAACTCGAACCGATTCTATCCCGATCAGACACTTTTCACGATGAAACCGAACTGATCTTTCGCAAGGCGCGGTGCTCGGTTCTGGTCATCAAGGACAGCGAACGTATAGATAAGATTTATGAAACATTACCCTGAAACAACCCGGATTTCACAAGGAGTGAAATAAAATGAGACTCTCTGCCATGCTCCGGCGCGAAGCGATTGTCGTGCCGCTTCAAAATACGGAAAAACAATTAGTCATAGAAGAACTTTTGGATGCCGCCCAGCGGACCGGCCGGATCGTAGACCGTGAAAAAGCCATAGAGGCTTTGCTCGAGCGCGAAAGACTGGGCAGCACCGGTTTGGAAAAAGGCCTGGCAATCCCGCACGCCCGCACGAATGCCGTTGACGGAATTGTTCTGGCACTCGGAGTTTCTCCGGCGGGAATCGATTTTCAATCGGCCGACTCGGAACCGTGTCACCTTTTCTTTTTACTGCTGGCCTCCGAGGCCGTGACCGGCAATTATGTACAGGTACTGGCCTTGATCGCACGCTTGAATCTGCAAAGCGGTTTCCGCCGCAAAATGATGGATGTCACCACGGCGGACGAAGCGCTGGAAATTATCCGGCAGGCCGAAGAGTAGACCGGCTCCGGCAACATTATCGCCGGAGAAAAAATGAAAGATAAGACAATCTCGGATATATCCGGAAAAAGACTCGGCATTTCACCGCTGATAATTGCCCTTTTGTGTAGCTTCTCCTGGCTGCAAACTACCGTTGCGGCCGGACCGCCCGGGCAGTCGATTTTCAGGATTAACACCCAACAGAAAGTTATTGCTCTGACATTTGATGACGGCCCTAATCCTTAATCCACCGGGCAAATTATCGAACTTCTGAAAAAGTATCAGGCCCGGGCCACTTTCTTCGTCAATGGTAAAAACGTCCGGAAATATCCTGAAATCGTAAAAACAACCTATCTGGCCGGCAACGAAATCGGCAACCACGCCGAGACACATCGCCGCCTCATCTTCAAAAGCCCAAAAGAAATCACCCGGGAAATAACCGCAACGGATCAAATTATCCGGGAAACCGGTTATCAGGGAGCGATACCTTTCCGGGCGCCTTATGGCCGCAAATTATTGATTCTCACCCGGGTCTTACAAAAAATGCAAAGGAAACACATTTTTTGGACTTTCAGCCTGCATGATTGGGACAGCCTGCCGTCGGAAGTCATGTTCAGACGTTTTTGCAGAAAGATCCGGCCGGGCGCGATCGTCCTCTTACACGACGGCTACGCCTTAAAACCCGCCAGCCGGGATAACACTGTCAAATTAGTCGCAATGATCCTGGAAAAATATTCGCAAGAGGGCTACCGGTTCGTCACTGTCAGCGAATTGTTGGCTATCGAAAAATAACCGTCACGGCAGAATCGCTTCATTTAAGCCTTTATTTAATAGTTACCGGAAACCTGTCCATGAAATGAGGTGTCTAAAAATCATTTGAACAGGTTTGATTACTTGAACCGTATCCCGGGCGCGATCGTAAAAAAGACCGGCGGTCCCGGGATCATGCCCAGCGAAAAAT
>JAZDEI010000209.1:0-2068 GCA_043808945.1 Fidelibacterota bacterium
TTTTTTCAAGCGCCAGCGATTCCAATCGCCGAAATTCGTCCTCACCGGAATCTTTGAAAATGGTGTTGATGCTTTTACCGGCTTGCTCAACAATGACCTGGTCGACGTCAACGAATTTCCAGCCAAGACGGGCAGCTAATAACGGACCAAGCGTCGATTTGCCGGCTCCCATAAATCCGGTCAGAATGATATTGGTTTTCCCGGCGTAAGGATTGCCGGAAATGATTTCCGCAGGAATGTCCGCAGTCGCCGGTTTACCGGTGAAAAGTTCGAAGGCCGGGCGCGCCTGTTCGGTCAGCCAAGTTGTGCCGGGAATAAATTGAGCACTAACAGCTTTTATGAGTGGTTCCATCTTGGAATTTTTATAATTGGCGTCCATGATAATTTGCCCGGAATTGAGCCATTCCGGTTCGACGACGCATACGTCCGGCGGCAATGCAGTCACGATAATTTCAGCTGTCCGCACGGCTGCCGGTAATTCGGAAAAAGGTACGTTATTGACCTGAAAACTGCGAGCGAGGTTGGTAGCCATTTCGTCCGGCCGGTTGCTGATTGTGATGTTAGCGCCAGCCGTTTTCAGGGCGCTGACTATGGCCCGCGCCGCACCGCCCGCGCCGATGATCAACACAGAACGATCCCGCAACGGCACCCGGTTGAGTTCAAAAGCCCGGATTACTCCGGTAATGTCGGTGTTGTAACCCGAAATATGCGGTCCATCGAAAAGCAGGGTATTGACTGCGCCGACTGCGGCGGCTTCAGCAGATAAACGTACGATACTCGGGATAACTTTTTCCTTGAATGGTGCGGTGATGTTGGCGCCGTGCAGATTCAGCTTGTATCCCAAACTGAGCGCCGTGAAGGCATCGTCGGCGATAATCCGGCTATACGTGGCAAGCAGATTGTTTTCACGGAACCAGTGATTGTGAATTAACGGGCTTTTACTGTGCAGAATGGGATGCCCCATAATCGCAAAGCGTTTTTCAGCCATTGGTCGGCTCCTTTTCCAAAAGGTGTAAAATCTCGGCTTTGGTCATCTGTCCGGGCGCAGTCGGCTTGCCGGTATCCGCCGCGGCATAAATGAACGGTGCCCCGAGTCGCAGGGCAGCGAGACGCGATTTTCTTCCGGCAGTTCCCATCCCGAAGGCGATCAGCGGTTTGGTGTTCACTGAATATAATGCAAGGAGTCGTTCGGCGTCGCTTTCCGTATGACAAAAGGTGACGATTTTGACGATGTCTGCCGACTGAGATTCACAAACCCGCAGAATTTGTTGCAGTTTTTCTACAGAGGGCGTCAAGTCGAAATTATGATAGGAAACAATGACCTGAGTGCCATGAGTGCGCGCCAATTGCGTCAACGACTGACGCAATTCTTCGGTTGCATCATGTTCGAGATCGATGTATGCCGCGCCGTTTTTCATTGCATCTGCCAGGATTAAATGTCGTTCCGTATCTGAGTAACGGCCGGGACGACAGGTCGCGATCAGCTGCGGGTGGTTTTGGTAAATGTGTTGTAATTGCTCAGTGGTCAGGTCGAGCAGATCGATCCGGATTTCGGCCATTTCTTCCTGCCGGATAATCTCCAGGATTGCCTTGAATGGTTGTTCAGCCAGCGCTATACAGATCATCGAGAAATTCCTTGATTTGGTTGAATGATAAATTGACGATTTGGGCTGCACCCAACTTACTCAGGGTGACGAACCGCAGGTGATTGCCTTGTCGTTTTTTATCCTTAAAGATTAATGGCAGGAGTTTTTCCGCCGGTAATGACGTGGCAGTCGGCAACTCATAAGCCGTCAGCAGATTTTCCAGGTGCTCCTTTTCGGCCGGTGCCAGAATTCCCAGCCGGACGGAAATTTCCGCCGCTAAGTTCATGCCGATTGCGACGGCCTGGCCGTGCAACATGCCGGTCGCGATTTCAATAGCGTGCCCAATAGTGTGGCCGAAGTTCAGCAAACGGCGTTCGCCTTGTTCGCGCTCATCCGATTCGACGATTCGGGCTTTCAAGGTCAGGGTATGACCGATGACCGTTTCGAGAGCTTCCGGCTGGAGGTCCAGGATTTCGGCGCGT
>JAZDEI010000210.1:0-2136 GCA_043808945.1 Fidelibacterota bacterium
GTGGCGCAGGGTTATTCCGAAAAATTCCCGACCGGCGTGGTCGAGACGACCAACGACCTGGGACTTACCCTGACCTGGATGCCGGATTACGGAAAGTATCTTTATGCGGGATTGACTTACGAAAAAATTAAGAACGTCGCGCATGGCAGCCAGGATCAGAATAATTTAATCCTGACGATGGGTGCCTATCTGGATTTGCATGGGAAGATTGGTTTTTGATTGCCAGCGAAAGATACGAGGAAAAACACGCAAGAATATTTTTGGACAGAAAAACAGAATATTCATTTCAAGATGCAAAATTTTAAATTCTTAATTAATTCAATATCTCAATGACGATGAGTGACTATGAATGACGAAGTTGATAACTACTATCTCTGTGCTATCTGGGGCCTCTGTGGTGAAAAAAGGAATTTAGATGAAAATTGACCTGATCGTCGGCGCCCGGCCGAATTATATGAAAGCCGCCCCGGTTTACCGGGCTTTGAAAAAATATCCGGAAAAATTCAAGGTTCGCCTGGTGCATACCGGTCAGCATTACGATGAGAAAATGTCGCATATCTTTTTCCGTGAACTGGAACTGCCCCAGCCGGATGTTTATCTGGGAGTCGGTTCCGGCCGGCACGGTGAACAGACCGGCAAGATCATGATCGAGTATGAAAAGTCTATTCTTGATAATAAACCGGATTTAGTATTAGTCGCCGGGGATGTTAATTCGACGATGGCGTGTTCGCTGGTAGCCGCTAAAATGCATATTAAAGTCGGTCATATCGAAGGCGGGCTCCGCAGTCGTGACTGGTCGATGCCGGAAGAAATTAATCGCGTTGTCACAGATCGGATCGCGGATTATTTATTCACGACCAGTATAGATGCCGATGAGAATCTGCGGGCGGAAGGCGTTGCACCGGATAAAATTCATTTTGTCGGAAACACTATGATCGATTCGCTGAATTATTACCTGACGAGAGCCGGACAGTTGAATTTGAGTGACAAATATCCAATCGAAGAGCACAAATTTATTCTGGTAACGCTTCATCGGCCATCCAATGTCGATGACGATCAAACCTTGCATGAATTGATGCGGGTTTTATGCCAGATACAGGAGCGTCTGCCGGTCATTTTCCCGATGCACCCGCGCACCCGTAAAATGCTGGCGGAGTTCGGGCTGAATGGCGAATTGGAAAATGCCAGGAACCTGATTATCACCGAACCGCTCGGTTATATGGAATTTCTCAAATTGGAATCGACGGCCTTTCTGGTATTGACCGACTCCGGCGGAGTGCAGGAAGAGACAACTGCCCTGGGAATTCCGTGCCTGACATTGCGCGAGAACACGGAGCGCCCCGTGACGATTTGGGAAGGCACTAACGAATTGGTCGGTTCTGATCCGCGGAAGGTTTTAAAGCGAACTATTGCTATTCTCAACGGTGAACGCAAGGTCGGTAAAATCCCGAAATATTGGGACGGTCAGGCCGCCGAAAGGCTTGTCGAAGTGCTGCTTGGATAATTATCCGGATTTATTTAGTATCATAAAACAAAAATGACACGGTGTTACCGTGTCATTTTTATATAAGCGATTACTGTTCTAATATCCAGTGTCAGCCGTCGTGCCCACCGACACCCACATCCGCATTGGCGATGCCACTGCACGCACTTGTTAGGTGGCATTATGACTTGTGCTGTGCCTTTGCCAGGTATCCACCTGTCACGCCGGCGACTAGGTAGACCAGCATCGCTACAATGTCCACCCAGCCAAATCCACCGCACGCCAGGAACACCAGCGTTAGCACCGCTGGCACCGCTCCCACAATCAGACCGCTAACCAAGTGTTTTTGCTCGCTCCCTTTCGCTATAGCCCAAGCACGCCACACCACCAGCAGGCCAACAATGACGATCAGTCCCACCTGCAATAGCCAGCAACCTGTATACATTGTGGTTATCTTCTGGCTGATTTGTTCACTGATGGCGGCTGAGCCTTGTTTCTGGGATCCCATTTCAAAGGCCAGCTGGAAGGCAAAGACAAACGCGGGAATCATATAAAGCGCAAAACCGATGAACCAAGCCAATAGCCCATTCAGCAAAGCCTTGCCTCGAGAGATATTCATTCTATTTTCTCCTTTCGTGTTTCTATTCTCTGTT
>JAZDEI010000211.1:0-3445 GCA_043808945.1 Fidelibacterota bacterium
CGTTAAGGCTTCCGTTTGATTGGAAGCCTTAACACAATTAACTATTGTTTATGTACTTGCCGACGCTTATTTGACCGGAAAAGTCTGTTCCTTACAGATTATGTCCATCGTTTCAAGTTCATCGAGAACCGGATTGTAGACTTCCGGCATGACCGGCGCCAGAACTCCCGTCAGTTTGATCTTCCCTTTCAGAATCAAGCGGGTGGCAATGGCAGCTGGCAGGCTGACCGTGCGAGCCATCGACGAATCACCACCGGGAATACCGAAATCGACGAGCGTCGAGGTGATTTTTTCCTTTTTCCCGGGATATTCAGCCATGAATTCATGGTACAGAACGATCATATCGCGTTCCCGCGGTGCGTAGGACATTTTTTCCAGAAAACGGGCGGTCATTACGTCCAGCAGAGTTGGATCGGTTACCGGCAATGTTTCACTGCTGGTCAGACCGAGCCATTCAAGATCGGTAAGGACCTTATCGGTAGCGTCCATACCGAGATGACGCTTTAACGTGGCCCTGGTGCTTTCACCCGGTTTCGCCATGACCAATTTCCGGGTCAATCCATCGAAGGTCAGACCGGCCAGATCGCTTCTTTTCTCGTCGCTCAATAATCCGAGTTTGGCGATGCAGAAAAGCGTGTCACACCATCCGATATTGCGGATCGTTCCGCGAAACATAGTGCGGGTATCTTTCAGTCCGTAGGTCTCAATATACGGCAGTGAATTCCGGTTAGGATAAGTTTCGAAAGCCATACCTTCGACCGTTAGCGGCCAGCGATTTTTAAACAACTCTTTACCGGGAATGTCGACGACCTTACCGTTTTCTAAATATTTAGCGTCATTCCGACCGGCCATTAAAACTCCGCGCGGACTCCAGCTGAATTTATAGCCGTACGGATTGGTATTGGCTTCCGGAGCCGGTAATCCGCCGCAATAAGATTTAAAGCTGACGACTTTACCACCCTTATTCTCTACAGCGTGAATGATCCGCATGGCCGACATATGATCGATACCCGGGTCAACGCCGATTTCATTCAGGATCAGAATTCCGGCGGCTTTGGCCGGTTCTTCCAGCGCTTTCATCGCCGGGCTGATATAGGAAGTGGTCACCATGTGTTTTTTAAATTCGATACACAGATTGGCGACTTTAACATGATGGATATAGGGCAAAAGGCTGATCGCAAGGTCACAGGTGCTGACCATCTGGCGCAATTCGTCGGCATTTTCCACGTTCAAAGCCACGGCCTTACCGCGCGGATGACCTTCCAGCAAATGCTCGGCTTTACTTACTGTGCGCGTTGCTACGGTAACCTCGAATTCGGGTACGTTCAGCAAGTACCGGATCAGCGGCCGCGAGACCAGGCCTGCGCCTAATACCAAAATCTTCTTCATAAAATCTCCTTATTAATTTCCATTAAGTTCATCTATAATCTCGTTACAGACCTTCAATAAATTTCGCCATATAAGAATAATCGGGGGCGAATTCGCCTTTGTATAAAATCATGGCTCTTTTCAACTCCGGCGGCAGATTCACACTCGCCAGTGACCGGTCAAAATCGACTGCGATCAATTGGGGAATAAAACCGGACAAAACGTTGCCGAACATAGTCGAGGAATCGCGGGGCAATTCACACGGCAGATTATCAACAGCCAGAACAACCGGTCCGCGCCCTTCAAGGCCGGATCGGATATTTTGCTTGATCGGATCGTAAACGTAGACCGGATCGCCCGGAGTTGTGGACACCAGATTACATTCGACCGAACCTCCGATGTCACACGTAATATCACCAATTACTTTTAAAAACTTCGGCTGGCCGGATTGATATACCGTTTGCAGATACTGCCGTGTGACCAATTTCGGATAGCGTGAATCCCAGTAAATAGCGTTGATCATCACCGTCAGATAAGGAATATACTCCTCAAACTTCGATTGATATTTTTCCGGGTGCAGAAAATACTCACTCAGGTTGAATGCCGCGAGTTCGTCCTTTGGTCGAACCATATCAGCCTCGGTGAAAACGACTTTATAGAGTTTATTTGGTGAAAATTGACCCCGCTTGACAAATGCCGCCAGCTCGGCGGGTTTGATTTCAACAAATGGAAAAAGATCGAAAATCTCCTGCGCCCCGTTAGAAACGTTTCCGTACCCGGTGAAACCAAAAACCAATGGCACCAGACTCGATGTTAATCCTTCTCGTGAGATTCGCTGACCCAGTTCACCCAGTGCTTTTTTGGCTGAATCCAAATCGGAATAATCCAAAGCCCTCCGCACTTCTGCCAGAGGAGTCACATAACCTTCCAGTGCCAGGCGCTGACCGAGCGCCCAAAAAGTATCGATCATACCGGCGATTCCGGCATACCTGCCAAAAAACACCAGGCGGCGACCGTTTTCATCAGTAATCCGTTCGTAATCGATCAGTGTATTTTTCAAAGTGACCAGCTGTTTCAACATCGGCAGATTATATTTCTGACCTTTGACGGTATGCGAAAAGAACAGATACTTTTTCGAGGGCAGTAACAATCGCGCCGGTATCTCTTTGACGGCCAGAATCAGATCGCATTCATTCAAATCTTCCTTGATTTCCGCCCCGGCCTCACGATATTCTCCATCCCGAAAAGCCCGGATGCGGGACGGTTGTACAATAAATTTTACCGGGTGGTTTTTGCTGAGGTTTTTAACATGTTCCGGCGTCAACGGAGTACGCGCTTCCCACTCATTTTTGTCTTCACGCCGGATGCCGATGACCATTATAACCTCTCTGTTTTGACTTAATAAATTTAAGTTTTATGCCGTAAAAAGAAAAGACATTCCTGATCAGTACCCATAAAATTTCCGATGTGTCCCTGATAATTTCGATTTGGTAATTCGCCAGAAGTTATAAATTTGGAACGTGTTGAATATTTTAATTAGTGTTAAATAAAATCTCGATCAGGACCTTCTGGTGATTCATTCAAAACTGCTCCGCCGATTCTTTCTATTTCCGCTCCTCGCAATATTTATCACTTCCGGCCAAACCGCAACTCTCAGCGGATGGGTCACGGATTTCAATTACGATACGCCTGTCGCCGGGGCTCGTGTTACAATCTATGAGATTGAATCCGGTATCAGCGACTCGACCAGCACCAACACGAATGGCGAATGGAGTCTTTCGTTCCAGAGTGCTATTGATGGCCAAAACGTCGCCATACCGCAGGAATTTCGCGTTTTGCAGAATTACCCCAATCCGTTTAATCCGACCACCAACCTGCCTTTTTATCTGCCGGCGGATGCCACGGTCGAAATTCGCGTGACCAATCTGCTCGGCCAGACGATCGACCATCGCAAACAATTTTTAACCAAAGGTTCCTACTCAGCGACCTGGAAAAGCCAGGGAAGCGCGGGCGTTTATTTGTACACGATTCGGGTCGGTCACAAACAGATCACGCGCAAGATGTTGCAATTGGATGG
>JAZDEI010000212.1:0-8478 GCA_043808945.1 Fidelibacterota bacterium
CAGGTCGATCGCCATCCCCATTGTGAACAGCAGCGGAAGCTGTTCTTCGAGTTCTTCTCTTTTAATGTTTGAAGAAAAATTGCGGATTGACATCCCGAAACGGAAACCGTGAAATCCGGTATTGTATTTTACACCGGCATCAAAAACTGCCTTGACGGCATTGTTGTTTTTCAAACCGTTATCGAGCTGAGTCTGACCAAGATTCTGCCCGACAATGCGCACATCGCCACCAATCAGAAACTGGGTACTAATGGCGCGTCCGTAAGTCAGTCCGCAGGCGAAGGCGCCGACATTGTCGATTTTACCAAGATCTATATAACCCTGGAGATACTGATCTTTTTCAGTATTCAACAATAGGCCTGTACCGTATATCGTTCCATAATCGACCGAAAGCAAACTAAGTCCCAGCGTTCCATATTGTCGCAAATTCCAGATAAAGCTGCCGCCGAGGTAATTAATATCACCGATCCATTGGGTACTGTAGGTTTGCATTTCGAAACGGTTGGCAGTTTCCGAAATCCCGGCCGGATTGTACAGGATACTTTCCACCCCGGTACCGACAGCGCAATAGGCTTCGCCCATTCCGCTGGCATGCGGCGAAATGCTGACGAGGAGGAAGTTCATAGTGCTCTGGGCGACTTTTTTCAGACCGATCTGTGCATAAGCAGAAAACGAAAGAGTCATAATCAGAATACCAGCCAGCAGAAGATTGAATACTTTTTTCATGGTTTTATCCTCCTGCCTTTATCTGATTACCAGGAATTTCTGGAAGGTGGTCTCACCGTTCGGCGCCTGAAAGTATGCCAGATAAACGCCGCTGTTGATTACCTGCTGACTGCGGGTAATCATGTCCCAATACTCGGATCCTGACAGTACGGCGCTGTCGTGCTCGATCACTTTTACCAGATCGCCGTTCTCGGTGAAGATTTTAATAGTGACCTTGGCCGGTAAATTATAGAAAACGATACCGCGCTGGTCAGTCCAGCCCTGGTCCTTCAGTTTGGGATCGTTGATATTATAAGGATTAGGAACTATCCGGATTTCCGATAGATTGTCCTGCTTCAGGGCTACCGGCTTGATCGAATAGATATTCGGAATTAATACCCGTGAACTATAAATAATTTTTCTCCGCGTCGTTTGATCGGCCAGCGGATCGTCGGCGGCAATGCTGGCCTTCGCCTGAATATAATAGTAGTACAGTGCGTTATAAATTCCGGTGCGGTCATTAAATAGATGCTGTTCGGCTTTGTCTTCCGGCCCGGAATCATAAACCACTTGGTAGAAAACGGAGTCGGTAGCGCTTAGACGGCGCATGATCCGGTAGCCGGCGAAATTCGACAGGGCCTCAGCTTCAAGGTCAGTCCACTTGATCTCGGTACCGGTTCCCCACGCGGTAATATCGATATAGGAAGGTGGCGGCGGGGCGGCCGGGATTTTATAGCCAACATCGTAATTCCATTTGGCGCGGCGTGCGCTTTTCATGACCGAATCAATCCCGGTACTGACCCAGCGGTCCTTGATTAAATCCGTCTCTCCGGCGTCGGCCGGGAAGGCAAAATTAGATGGTAAATACCCTGTATTGGGATTGGGCAAATTAGGCGCTTCTTCCATAGTGCCGTTCAACCATTTTTTCCCGATCTCAGAGGCAGCATCCGGATCGATACCGGAATAACCGCTGGCATACACGACGTGAAGTTTCTGCCCCGGATAAAAGGTATATGGTCCGTAACTACAATACATTTTCGAATTGGTACTGCTTTTCGTGCCGGCCGGGTAAGCGGAATAATCCGGACTGCCATATTCGTCGCTATTGCCACCATGGAAGGTCCCGGGAATCGTATCGCCGATCATCGGCCAGTATTGGGAATAAGCACCCCGGATCGCCCAGAAATTCTTGTCGCCAAACTGATCACCGGCGTCATTATAAGGAATCTTGGTAGCCGTTCCGATATAAGTGATGCGCGGCTGGATGAAATCATCCTGATCGTTGGTCGGATCAGTATAGGGCGTCCCGGATGCATGCAGGATTGAATACCAGCAGAATTTAGCGCCCACCAGACGACCGTTTTGGGACGCAACCGGCGCCCCCATATTATCGCCGGCGGTCTCCGGATCGTCTGCGCTGTATTCATAGAAAACCCGCAATGAATCGCCGACCCGGCCACCATAATAATGCTGCCAGACTCGCGCCGGTTTAAATTCTTCGCTTGAAGGCGCGGCGGAAACAGAGGGACTGGTAGCATACGAGCGATTGGTGTTTACTCCGTTGGCCTGCATATTGATATAAAAATCGGTCAGAGTATCGTTACCGACATTAGTGAATTCCACATCCACTATGATGTAGTCATCATTGAAATTCTGACCCCAGGCCAGGATTTTACGATGAATATTGACTCCCAGAATATTATAAGTGGTCACCTCTACAATCTGGTCGCAGGTTAATTCACTAAATTGGCTCGGATCGCAGGTGCCGAATAGCGGCAGATCGACCGAAGTGAAATCAACTGTCTGATCGGGGAAATTATAGCGGACATAGTTGGTCAGCCCCTCCACAACCTTACCGGTAACCTGAAATTCGTTCGTGGGGCCGTATATCGCTACGCTGTGTAAGGTATCGATCGGATCGTACCAGTTCGTCGTCACCAGACGAAAACCGGCGCCAGCCCAGGCATCCCATTCCTGCCCACGATAGAAAATAATATTATAGTCATTCGGGAAGAAGCTTCCGGCGGAGAAACTGCCTTTGTCGCCGTTCGCCTTAATACCGCACCAGACGTGCCCAGTTTTAATCATAGCCGTAACCAGTTCCGGTTGCGTTTGAGCCAATCCGGACCGGATTGTCATTATAATTAACAAGGGTAATCCCAAGATAAAGATGGGTATAAACCTGTGAAGATTTTTCGGATTACTTTGCCTTTTCAAGCCGATACTCCTTTAAAATCCGTTATTAAAAATTAAATCGCACGCCGAACCAGATATCACGCGGCTGTTCATACAACCAGAAAGTATATTTAGGATCGTTGATATAGGTTTTCTTATCTGAGCGCAGATCGCCGACCTTGTCATTTCCGGCCATGTATAATCCGGGATTGGTCGCACGCAGTTCATCGTAATCAGACGACTTATACATGGGCAGATGCAAGGATGCCAGATATTTGGTAAAATCACTCCATTCCTCAAAGTCTCCGTCTTCTCTTTCGAAGCAATATCCGTCGTTCATCAGGCTGACTTTAAAGTTGAATAGGTTGCTGATGTCAATGAAGAAAGAGGCTGTTGTCCCCAGAAAGTTGATCTTCTTGTCGATTTTCAGATCAACCATATAGTAATCCGGCCAGCGCATGTTATTTTCAATAAACAGGAAATTCCGCGGATTCCAGGTAAAATATTCACCGGCCCGCCATTCTCCGAACAGGGTGAATGTCCACCCGGCCAGCAGCGAATTTTTCAGACTTCCGGCGCTGAATTTACCCGGCGTCCGCAGGGTCAGATTGGCATTCACTTTCGGCAGCGGAAGTGAGCGCGTTTCTTCATCGGCATAATAAGCCTGGTCGTCGGGGATAGTGATATCTTCATAGAGTTTCCGCCCGACCGTTCCGGTTTTTTTCATCATGAAATTATAATTGATCCAGCCGGTTAGCCAGCTGTTATCGCTCTTGGAGAGATTAATTTCAAGACCGTGAATATCTTCATATTCATTGCTGGCCCATGTATCGTAATTTATCGCTCCCGTTGAATTTGTATAAGTGACCTCACCGTTCTGACCGGTGACATCCTTAGAATACCAGGAAACCTTCAAAACGGTCTGCTTCTGGTTAAACAGATTGGCCGCCACGCCTAATTCATAAGAAACCGTGCGGGGTGGTTCCAGGTTGGGATTGGACATGTCATACAATCCGTTCTTGGTATAGCGATAGCGGTACAGGTACATCGAGTAGTAAGGTGGATTCGAGCGAAAATGACCATAGTTGAAATAAAATTTCGAGCGGTCGGTCACCGGAAATGAGATGCCGATGCGCGGACTGACAGTATAGTGATTTTTAATCGGCTGCAGGAATCCCGGATGCAGGGAATCATATCTTTCCCAGGCATCCCAGATGTAAGATTTTCCCGATTCCAGATAATTGAACAAGACCGAGTCGGCCGCATAGCTCTGCGGGATAAAAGCCTCCTCAGCAAAAGGATCGCCGGTCGGCCATTTGCCGCCGCCGCCGTAATAATAATCAAATCGCAAACCGATATTGGCAACTAACGAAGCGAAGTTAAACTCGTTCTGGACATAAACACCGGTCTGGCTGGGTGTCCGGTGATAATTGAACTCATAGACGTTGTAGGCGTTTTCGTTCCACATCATCCACAGTTTATGGTTCAGGTCGATGTAATTATATTCAAAACCGGTCTTGAGAAAATAATGGGTTCCGATTTGGGAGGACAGATCGAATTTCGCACGATACTGGCCGACCCGCACATTGTCGTACAGATCGCCTTCTTTACGCCTGAAACGGTAAGCAACACCCGGCAATGCATCGTAATTCGGAAATTTGTAGCTAAGGGTATCGCCATCAAAAATTCCGGTAACGCGATTGGTGCCATCCAACAATTTACCGTAAGGCATTTCACTTACCACGAAGGGGCCGAAATGAGTAATTGCATCAGAATCACGGGTGTTGCCGGTTTCAGAATTGTCGCGGATTTGCAGGTCGCTGAGACTCAGTTCCCAGAAAGTTGATTTATTGACGATCTTATTGATCGTCAGGCCGTTCATGAGAGTTCTTTGCTCCAGGATCGGGAAAAAGGGCGGATCGTACCAGTATTCGGGATTCTTGGAAAAATATTTTATGTTGTTGTAGGACATGAATCCGCCCTGACGGCTCGCATCGGGATAGTCACCGGATGCCGGGCGGATCGGACTGACGCCAATCTCGTATTTGTAGAGACTATTCCAGGTCAGGGACATTTTTCTGGTCGGCTGACTTTTCATAGTCAGAAGGGCTGTATAGGATTCGTCGCTGTCGCGCGACAGCGGTATGATGTAATGACGTTCTTTGCCATTGAATGAAATGTAGAAGGTCGCATCGCCCAGCGCATGGCCGATGAGGGGAACCGGCCCGCCAAACCCACCGTCGGCATTCCAGTCCGAATTTTCTTCCTTGTTATGATGTGAGGCGAAAAGTTTATTCTGTTCATCGGAGACTTCATGATAGCCAATGACCTGTTTCATGGAATCGGACAGATTGGCCAGGCCTTTGTAATCCGGAACGGTCATGAACATCCAGCAGGCCAGCAGGTAATAATCCATAGGAGTGGCCCAGTCTTCTTCAGATTTGCCTATATTGTAGGTGTTTGTCTGCGTGATCCAGCCGGAAAATGTCGGATGCTGTTCGCGGGCATAGGCGTCGTCCTTCCAGATTTCGGCCGTGCCAATAAAACAGATGTCCGGATCGAGATAAGAACACAAAACATCATTGCCGGTATCATAGAAAGAATCTCCGAAGCGACGAATATGGGCATTATCACGGGAGTAGGTAAATGTGCCGTGATAAGCTTTCGAGTCACCGGACTTGGTGGTGACGTTAATCAGTCCGGAACGGAAATTACCGTATTCGGCATTGTAACCGCCGGACAATAAGGAAACCTGTTCGACGGCGCTGAGCGGGATACTGGTTTCAGCGTTACCGTTAGCAGAATTAACGAAAGACAGTCCGTTTACTGTCACGCCGGTCTGATCGGCCGATCCGCCCCGGATGGTCAGGTAGCCGTTGTCTTCGCCGACGCCTGGCAGTTTGGTCAGGAAAGAGTTGATTTCCCGAATACCGGTCGCATCACTGATTTGCATGGCGTCGACCACCAGCTGAGTATTCGATACCTCCTTGTGTAGTTCATCGCGCTGAGCGGTCACGACAACCTCTTCTCCCTGAATGACGGTGTGCCGTAAGGTAAAATCGAGACGCGTGATCCGATCGGCCGAGACGACCACATCTGTCAGCACCTTAGCCTCGTAGCCCATCATGGTAGCCCGGACACGCTGAGTTCCGATTGGTACGTTGATTATGATGTAATTGCCCTCGGTGTCTGTGGCCGCTCCAATCTCGGTTCCCTCGATCATTACATTTACCCCGATCAGGGCTTCACCGGTTTCGGCATCGCGGATATTGCCGCCGATACGACTGCGGTTCTGTCCCCAAAGACTGTTCGAAAAACCTGCCGTGATAATTAGCGCAACGCAGAAAAAATGAATTATCGGCTTATTGTTTAGCATAGTTGCTCCTTAAACCGCACACTGAGAAAGTTCCGGGATATTACTCAACGAATTATTTGCATTTTCAATACCTGGCGGTTGCCATCAAATTGCAAGGCGCAGAAATAAATTCCGGATGATACCGGTTTTCCGGAATCATTATCACCTAACCATACCAGATTATATTGACCCGCCGCCAGGCGTGTTCTGGCATAAGATTTCACGAGGCGCCCCGTAAGATCATAAATCCTGATTTCAGCCAAACCGGCTCTAAATAAGGAAAATTGAATTGTTGTGGTCGCGTTGAATGGATTGGGATAATTTTTTGCCAGCAGAAAGTCGCCCGCCACAGCCGGTTCGGGAGTAATCCGATCCGAACCTTGTTCCAGTAACCCGTTCAGGTAATTTTCCAACCGCGTATAACCATTTTCGTCCAATAAGATGCGGTCGGTCGCGTCCTCTGGATTCAAACCGTGCGTAGCCTCCCAATCATCAGGCATGCCATCATGGTCGGTATCGGCCGGCGCCGACAGACTGGTCAAGAGCGGCCAGCCGCCTTCCGGCTGATGGCTGGTGCTGTCAATCGAATGACCGGTTTGATTAACCACATCATTGATAATACGCCTGTCAATTGTGTCCCGACTCGGATAACTGCAACCGGCGGTGGCCAGCACGTCGACATAAGCCTGCTCGGGCGAAGTGGTCGTGACCGGTTCCATCGGGATGAGATAGGAGCGTTGCTTGTAGGCGTTTATTTTGTCGGTGGTAAAACCGTTGAATTTGACCAGACTCCACTGATCTTCCGGAATGATACCGTTGAACATGTTATCGGCAAAATAGGCGTATGAATTATAGGCGTCTTCTTTAAAAAGTTTACTGCTGGTGCTGGATTCCGGCCCTAAAATGTAGACATTCCCGATAAAATTATAGCGGCTGATGGGGTCGGAGTCAGCATTATATCCCGGTGACGAACCTAACCAGTTATAGACCACATTATTGCGGAAATCGAAAAAGAGCCCAAGTGTATCACCCGCGGCTGGAGTGTAATTGCCCGGGCGCGGCAGACGGCCATTGTTATGCGCATAGAGATTATGGTGGTAGGTTTTCTGATCTCCAAGATCGCCACGAACGAGTGAACCATAGCTATGTTTCTCGAAGGTCAAAGCCTCGCTGATAATAGACCACTGCACCGTGACACTGTCGCAAGTCTCCTGGCAGGAAATCCCCTCATCGCGGGCATACGACGCGCTGACATGGTCGATGACAATGTTCTTGCCGCTTTCAATGTCAATAGCGTCGCCCGATGAATTGGCGGCACCGGCGTCCACCCGCACCCGCAGGTAACGGATAATGATATTTGAGTATTTAATCTGGATGCGGCCCTTGAGGCAGATACCGTCGCCCGGGGCGGTTTGACCGGCGATCGTGGTGTTGGCTTTCGGCTTGAGAATCGTACTGCCGAGCTCGATTGTCCCCGAGACGCGGAAAACGATTGTACGATTCCCCTGCGCGACGGCGTCCACAATAGAACCCGTTCCGCTATTGTTTAGATTGGTCACTTCGTAGACATCCCCGCCGCGTCCGCCTTTGGTAAAGCGCCCACTTCCTTCCGCGCCGGGAAAGGCGACGGTCTGGGCCTGCAAATTCAAGGCGCCAATTCCGATACATAAGGCTAAAACAATTCCCAACCGCTCTTTCAACATGAAAATTCCTGATTTAAATCCATTTGCAATCCAAAAATCAATCCATCACCGAAATCATCGATCATGAAAAACCGTTTGCTATTTCAGTAAAACCATTTTCCGGGTGCTGGTGTTTCCCGCGGCGGTTAACCGGCAGAGATAAACCCCCGATTTAAACTGACCGCCGTCAAAAGTAAAACTGTAGTCGCCTGCCGCCAGATATTCGTTTACCAATCGGCTGACTTCATTGCCACGCAGGTCGAAAACAGTCAGAGTGGTCGAACCGCTAACCGGCAGAGAAAATGATAAATTTGTTGTTGGATTGAAAGGATTTGGATAAACCGGCGCCAGGGCGAATTTTGTCGGTTGATTCGTGATCTGTGGTTTGACAACCCCAACATAATTCGTGCCCCAGCGCGGATCACCGATTGGTTTGCCATCCGTGCCATAGGTCAGGAGCGATGAACCGGCCGGCAGGGTGAAATCATAATTAGCGGTATCGGCGAACTGCGGATCCATGCGGATCGTATCTCTGACGGTGTGCATATAAAATGCGATCTT
>JAZDEI010000213.1:0-13238 GCA_043808945.1 Fidelibacterota bacterium
AGTCGCCAGCGATTTTATCTCCCGCCATGTCGCTCAGTATGCCCGGCCGGAAGTGGTTGGAATTGTAAGTGAACTAAAACCGGCGCCGGAAAATCCTTATGATAAATATCAGCGTTATTTGTATGAAAGTAAACGCGGGGCGCGTGTGATCGGTGCGAACAAACCATTATCATATAAATATTTCATTTTTGGATTGACGTCGATAAAACGGTCGGTGCTTGAAGCATCTGGCCAATTTGATGCTCACATTCGTCATTACGGCGGCGAAGACACCGAAACGGCCTACCGGCTCTGGCAGAAATATCCGGATGGATTATTTTACGCTCCTGATATTTTAGTTACGCATCATCATTATCGTCACTTTTCGCAGGTTTTACAATTAGTGGAAAATTTCGGGCGGCAAGTCGTGCCGTACCTGGCAGAGAAGCATCCGCAGATCGCCGGGCAGTACGGCTGGCGCTATCTTAAGCCGCGTTCCGTCGGTTCAGCGAATTACCGCTTTTGGATCGGGCGGTTCTGGCGCTCGGATTGGGTCTTTGGTGTGCTATGGTTTATTTATGAGATAATGCCTTACCCACTCTCAAATTATCTTGTAAGAGGCTTGCTGGTATCGGCGCTTCTACGCGGATTGGCTCGCGTTTAGACTTGCCTTATATTGCATGAAAAGATATTTTTCAATTCAGGGACTTTTATCATGTTCAGGAAGAACTATTTCAAAAAACCTTTTTATTTCCTAACTTCGGCACGCTTTAATTATAGGTAGAATTGACGCGATGATGAAATCCCGAAAGTTGACGATGTTCCGACAAATACTGGCTTTATTAATATTAACCACCCTGCCGTTTACGGTTTTTGCAGAGAACCTGATTTCGAATGTCATAAATATTTCTGCCGATTCGACCGGCTATGTTTTGGTGGTGGATAAAATCCACCAGAAGATGTTCATGGTCAGAAGTGACGCTCCGGGCAATTTAAAAATCATAAATGAATATAAAATCACGACTGGCCGCCGGAGTGGTGATAAGGAGCGCGAAGGCGATTTCAAAACGCCGGAAGGGATTTATTATATCAACGGACGCGTGCCGGACAGCAAGCTGAGCGCGAAATTCGGCCCGCTGGCCTTTAGTCTTGATTACCCGAACTTTATCGATCGTCTGCAGAAGAGAAACGGCTCGAATATCTGGATTCACGGGCGCGATGAAGCCATCAAAGATTTTATTACGGAAGGTTGTGTTTCACTCGAGAACAACCAGATCCTGGGCCTGAGGAAATATATCACTATTAATCAGACGCCGATTATAATTCTGGACGATTTGGCCGAATATACGGTCGATCAACCGGCATATCAATCGGCCGTAACCCGGTGGATGGATTTCACAAACGACTGGGCAAATAGCTGGGACAGCGGCGCAATATCGGCCTATTGCGATTACTACGCCCCGACTTTTATAGATGAAGGCGGTCGCAACCTGAAGCGGTTCAGGGAATACAAAAGCGGACTGGAAAAAATGTACCAGTGGAAGACAGTGCTGATCGACAAAGTCAGTGTTCTGGTTTCCGATCAGGAAACCCATCTGAAGTTTCGTCAGCGTTATCTCAGTCCGACCTTTTATAGTGAAGGCCAGAAACAATTAATTCTCGTACAGGTCAAATCGCAATGGAAGATCATACGGGAGACTTTTAAACCGGATTCGCCGCGTATTTCAACCAATGAAATGATTGAGCAATTTTTGAAAAACTGGGAAAATGCCTGGGAAAAACAGGATCTCGAAGCCTATCTGGCCTTTTATGCTCAGGATTTCGTCAGCGGCGATTATAATTTAACCGGTTGGCGTCAGTATAAATCGGAAATGTTTCAGTCGCAGAAAAAGGCCAGCATAGAGCGGAGCGCGTTGAAAGTTCAGACAACCGAAAAGCAAGTCTGGAATGTAACTTTCCGCCAGAGTTATCAGGCAGACGGTTATCGTGACAGCGGGATGAAAACAATGACGATAAGGGGCGTTCCCGGTAATATGAAGATTGTCAGGGAAGAATGGATTGAAGATAAATAATTCCACAAGAACAATTTTCGTTATCGGAGCGATGATACTGTTGCTGACCTTACCAGGCCTGCCAGCCGGAGTTCAACGGCCCTCGCGTGACTATCAGGTATATTTCGAAAATACTCCCAACGAGCTGCACGTTTATAAATTGTACGGCCGTTTCGATGGCAAGACCATTTTTATTCTGGGCGGGATCCAGGGTGACGAACCGGGCGGCTATCTTTCGGCCGATCTGTATCCTGATCTCGTGCTGGATAAGGGCAATCTGATCATTATTCCACGCGCCAATTTTCATTCAATTATACTGAATAAAAGAGGCGTCAATGGTGATATGAACCGGCGTTTCGATCACAATGCGCCGGGCGACATTGACGACCAGATCGTCGAAATAATCAAGCAATTGATGTCCGAAAGCGACCTTTTCCTGAATCTGCATGACGGTAGCGGTTATTACAGCGACAATTATATTGATGATAATCGTAATCCTCAAAAGTTTGGCCAATCGATCATTGCCGATGCCAGCCAGCCCATCTTTGGGCGCGATACTTTGAAGCTCGAAGAGATGGCCAAGAAAGTGATTGAGCGGATTAACTACCGGGTTGACATTCCGGGACATCGCTTTCATTTTCTGAATACCAATACCCTGGTCTCCGATACGAAGTACCCGGAACAGAGAAAGTCAGCCACGTATTATGCCCTGACGATCTTCCATATTCCGGCATTCGGCATTGAATCGTCGAAAGACCTGAAAGATATTGAACTGAAAATCCGCTATCACAATTATGCCATCAATGAATTTTTTAAACTGATGGGCATCGAACCGGAGCACCCGGCCGTTTTATTTGAACCGCCGAAACTGATTTACCTGCTGGTTTCAATCAATGACTCTGAAATCAAAATTGTCGAAAATAACAGTTCCGTGCAACTCAATTCCGGCGATATGCTGCGGATAACTCATATTGAATCCAATTATAATCGCGGTATTACCTGCGATGTCATCGGCGCCGGAACGGAGCAGGATTTTCAGAAGCCGATATTAATTCAAAGACCGACCTCGATCGTCGTGCGGCGTGACAATCAGGTAATCGGCGAAGTGCGGGTGGAAACCATCGGGCAGCCAGCCGAAAGGATCGCTTTCCTGATCGAGGTCAACGGCAATCAGAAAAAAATTAACAGCGATCAGACGCTGACCGTTCATCGCGGAGATAAAATCAAAATCATCGACGTTTCGATTCCGGGCATTAACAGTTCCAACCTGAAAGTCAATTTAAAAGGCTATGCCCCGCGAAACACTTATAATGATGGTGAGGACCGCAACAGCCTGATCGATACCCGCGGGCTTTATTGGAACAAGTATTCCGTAAATGGCGAGGGTAAAAAATACCCGATTGTCGTAACCCGTGGCGATCAGGAGCTGACCCGCGCTTTTATTTATATTCAGGATTGAGTGTTTCATTGCGTTTAATGAGCATGTTCGGGTTTTTGGTTGACATTAAGTGACCGGCGCAGTTAAATTCACTCGCTTTTTTATTAATTAATGCGAAGATACATTTTGAGGTGATTCCGAATGTTTAAGAAGAATGTTGTCCGATTTATTATTATTGGACTGACCCTTGTCCTGGCAGGCTACTCTTTATATTGGACGATCGCTTATCACTCTTTCTCAGATCAGAAACAGGAAGAGTTGCGAACGAAAGGCGCGCTGGGTAAATATGAAAGCCGGATTATCCGGCTCGGCCTTGATTTGCAGGGCGGTATGCATATTGTAATGGAACTGGACTTGCCGAAGTTAGTCGAAACGCTGGCTTCCAATAAAACGCCCCAGTTTATGGCTATTTTGAATGCTGCGGCCAGTGAGGCTGTCGCTAATGAAGAAGATTTTTTCGACGTATTCCGGCGGAAAGTCAACGATTCGGACTTGAAACTGGTGCGCCATTTCAACGGCCGGGGATTTAAAAATAGCGAAATCCTGGATGGTATCGAAGACGAGGCCAAGGACGCCGTCAACCGGGCAATGGAGGTTATCCGTAACCGTGTCGACCAATTCGGTGTTTCCGAACCCTCCATTCAAAAAGCTGGCAAATACCGGATCATCGTCGAATTAGCCGGTATCAAGGACATTGCCAGAGCCAGAGACCTGATCCAGAATACGGCTTTGCTGGAATTTATCCTGCTGAAAGACCCGGCGATTACTCAATCTTTCATCGCAGCGGCCGATAATTATCTGAAAACCGGCAAGATCGATGAAATCAAAGCCGATGCAGAGACCACTCAAAAAGATTCAACCGTGGCCTTAAAAGAATCCAAAGATAAAGCCATGAGTGTCAACGAACTGCTCGGGGGCACCGACTCTGAGGCAGCGGGTACCGCCGCCGATACGGGCCTCGTCGTGGACGAAGAAATTTACAAGGACCGGCCACTTTCCTCATTGCTCAGAAATGTCGATAATCAGATCGGCGTTCCGATGCGTAATGTCTACGCCGTTAAAAAAATTCTGGATAATCCGGAAATTAAAAAACTGATACCGTTCGACTCCAAATTTCTTTGGTCGGCCAGGACCGAACGCCGTACTCTGCAAGACGGCACGACGGAATCTTTCTATATTCTTTACCACGTGAACAATGAACCCGGCCTTTTGGGCAAATATGTCTCGAAAGCCTCGGCTTCCCTGGGTGGCTCCGGCTCGCAGAGCAGTGGTCAGCCAATCGTTAATATGAGTATGAACAGCGATGGCGCCCGGATTTTCTCCAAACTGACCGGCGCCAATATCGGTAAACAATTGGCCGTGGTACTCGATGACAAAGTCTGGACAGCGCCCTTCATCAAGGTGAAAATTCCGGATGGCTCGGCCTACATTGAAGGTATGGGCGATATGGATGAGGCCAAGGACATCGCAATCGTGCTTCGCGCCGGCGCTCTGCCCGCTCCACTGACCATTGTCGAGGAAAGAACGGTCGGCCCATCGCTCGGTAAGGATTCCATTGCGGTCGGCATAAAGGTCGGTATCCTGGCAATGATGGTGGTGATGGTTTTCATGGTTTTCTACTATCGTCGTTCCGGATTGCTGGCCGACATGGCATTGATTCTAAACACGATTTTTACTCTGGCTATCCTGGCAATGCTCAGAGCGACATTGACCCTGCCCGGTATTGCCGGTTTGGTACTGACAATCGGTATGGCGGTCGACGCTAATGTGCTGATTTTCGAACGCATTCGAGAGGAATTAGAGCGTGGTAAGACCGTCAGCGCGGCGATCAGTACCGGGTATGCCCGGGCCCTATCAGCGATCCTGGACTCCAATATCACGACCTTGTTGACCGCCCTGATATTGATGCAAACCGGAACCGGCCCGATCAAGGGTTTTGCCATTACCCTGTTCTGGGGTATTACCTCCAGTATGTTCACTGCGATTTTCGTGACCCGTACATTCTACAACTGGAGAATCGAAAAACATGCAATTAAAACACTTAGTATATAAGATCGGAATCAATTGATATGATAAGAATTATTAAAAAAACCGATTTCCCCTTTATCAAGTTTAGCAAAACCGCTATTACGATCTCGTTGGTGATAATTGCGATCGGAGTGATCTCGCTTATTTTCCGCGGGTTGAGTTTTGGCATCGATTTTACTGGAGGAACGCTGATTCAGGTAAAGTTTAATCAGCCTAGGACTATCGAAGACATTCGGGCAGTATTGGTGACAGTCAAGCTCGAGAACAGCATCATTCAGAAATCCGGTGACAACGAATATATAATCCGGGTGCCACAAGGTGAAAACAGTGGTAATCTTGTTGATGTAGTCAAATCTAGCCTTAATATCACCGACCAGAATATTTTACGCCTGGAGCAAGTCGGGCCGAAAATCGGCAAAGAACTACGCGGAGCGGCCTTGATTGCGATTTTCTTTTCTTTCATTGTGATTGGGATATACATCGCCATGCGGTTTCAGTTTCAGTATTCCATTGGCGCTATTCTGTCGTTGGTGCATGATGTTTTGATTACTTTAACCGTATTCACGGTATTTCAGCTGGAGGTGTCATTGTCGACGATCGCGGCATTTCTGACGATTATCGGCTATTCGTTGAACGATACAATCGTCGTGTTTGACCGGGTGCGTGAGAATCTGAAATTGTATCGGAATGAAACCTATGAGCGAATCATGGACATCAGCATCAATGAAACCCTGAGCCGAACAATCATTACCGATATGACGGTGTTTTTTGTGGTCTTGTGTCTGCTGATTGTGCCTGGCGAGATACGCATCTTTGCAATCGCTATGACGGTTGGCAGTATCGCCGGAACCTATTCGACGATTTATATAGCCGGTCCGGTGGTTGTTTTCTGGTCGCGCAGGTTTAAGCGTCCCAACAAATGATTTGTTTAGAAAAATTATCTGAAAATGCTCCCGATGGGAGCATTTTATTTTTAGGAGCATAGAATGGCATTAACGGCTGTTATCGGCGCACAATGGGGCGACGAAGGTAAGGGTAAAATCGTAGATACATTAAGCGAATCGGCCGATCTGGTAGCGCGTTTTCAGGGCGGTTCGAACGCCGGGCATACGATCCAGATTGGTGCCGAAGAGACGATCCTGCACCAGATACCAAGCGGGATTCTGCGCCCAAAGACCCATTGCGTGCTGGGCAACGGGATGGCTTTCGATCCGGTCGGCCTGGTTAACGAGATCGATGAAATCGCCCGGAAAGGAATTGACGTCATCGGTCGCCTGCATATCTCTTTACTGGCGCATGTCGTGACGCCCCTGCATAAGATTCGTGACGCTTACAATGAAAAAGAAAGCGGCGCCAATGCCATCGGCACGACCAAGCGCGGTATCGGTCCATGTTACGCGGATAAAATCGGACGGTGCGGCATTCGCGTCCGCGACCTTTTTGATGAAGCGAATTTGCGAGCGACAGTTACGGCGAAGACTCTTTCTCTGCAGCAATTAGTTGAATTCACTGAAACGGAAAAGCAAACGATCGAACGGGATTTGGAGACATTCTTTCAATCTGTCCGCCGCATATTGCCGTTTGTCGATGATACGATACTCCTGATTCATTCCTATTTGAAAGATGGGCGCAATGTGCTGGCTGAAGGGGCGCAGGGCGTCATGCTGGACATTGACTTTGGCTCATATCCTTTTGTGACGGCCTCCAACACGACTGCCGGCAATATTGCCACCGGACTGGGAATCGGGCCGCGCCAGATCGATGAAATTATCGGGGTTTTTAAAAGTTATACGACCCGGGTCGGATACGGACCCTTCCCGACGGAGCTGGACGATCAGATCGGCGAACATTTGCAAACCCACGGGAATGAATTCGGAGCCACCACCCGGCGAAAAAGACGTTGCGGTTGGTTCGACGCCGCCCTGGGCAAATATTCGGCGCTGATTAACGGTTTTACGTCAATTGCGTTGACCAAACTCGATGTACTGGATGAACTTGACGAGATCAAAATCTGTACGCATTATGAAGACGGAGCGTTCCCGGCGCTGGATTTGGCTGACGCCCGACCGGTCTATTTGACTCTGCCCGGCTGGCAAACGTCGACCGCCGGTGCCCGCAATCTGTCCGACCTGCCAGCGTCCGCTCGGCGTTACTTAAACACCATTGAAGACTTGCTGGCAGTGAAAATTTCACATATCTCAATCGGAAAAGAGCGGCGTCAGATTATCTCCCTGTAAGACGCAATTACCAAAATTTGTCAGACAACCCGGAAGACGGGCATTGATTTACCGTCTATTTTTTCGTAAATTAGGCGGAATTTTTTGGGATTGAATTGTTGCATATCGTTAGTTATTTAGAAATATTTCCGGCTTTGATTCGCGCATATCCAACCGCAATCATCCGCCCGTTTTGTCCCGGCATTGGTAGAATTTCTTTGAATTATACAGCAGGCAAACCGTATGCGCTCTGAGTTAACCGATCCCCAAAAGCTGGTTGAAGACTTAGAGTACGAAAAAACTCTGCGGCCGTCGGCTTTCGCAGAATTTATCGGGCAGAAAAATGTCGTCGATAATCTGAAACTATACATTTCCGCTGCGCTGGAAAGAGGCGAGGCGCTTGATCATGTCCTGTTGTTCGGACCGCCCGGACTCGGTAAAACCACATTGGCCTACATTGTGGCCAAAGAATTAGGCGTCAACATTCGCACCAGTTCCGGACCGGTCGTCGAAAAAGCCGGCGATCTGGCCGGTCTCCTGACAAATCTCGCGGCGCGGGATGTCTTTTTCATTGATGAAATTCACCGCCTGAACAGCGTCGTGGAAGAGTATCTTTACTCAGCCATGGAAGATTATCACATTGATATCATGATCGACAAGGGGCCGAGTGCCCGCAGTATCCAGCTTAATCTGGAGAAATTTACTTTGGTTGGCGCCACGACCCGCCTGGGGCACCTGACCTCGCCACTGCGCGACCGCTTCGGCGTTATCCTGCGGATGGATTATTATAATCCGGAAGACCTTTTCCGGATATTGATGCGCACTGCCAATATATTTGGAATTGATCTTAAACCGGACGGCGCTTCCGAAATCGCTCGGCGGAGCCGGGGCACACCACGGGTTGCCAACCGGATTCTGCGGCGTACGCGGGATTATGCCCAGGTTAAAGCCGCCGGCGTGATCGACAAACAGGTCGCCGATCAGTCTCTCAAAATGCTCGATATAGATGAACTGGGCTTAGATAACATGGATCGTCTGATTCTCTCGACAATCATAGATAAATTTTCCGGCGGGCCGGTTGGTCTTAACAATCTCTCGGTAGCGGTCAGCGAGGAAGCCGAAACGATCGAGGATGTTTATGAGCCGTTCCTGATCCAGCAGGGGCTTATTCAGCGCACCGCCCGCGGACGGCAGGCGACCCCTGCTACTTATCAGTATTTTAAAAAAAACATAACGACTACTCAGCAAAAGCTGTTTATTTAGGAGGAGTAAAAATGCGTCTTTCCGATTTTGATTATAATATACCCGAGGAATTAATTGCCAAGTTTCCGATCAAACAGCGCGATCACTCCCGCCTGATGGTCATTAACCGGAAGCAAAAAACCATTACTCACAAGCGATTTTATGATATTATTGATTATCTTAATCCCGGGGATCTGATGATCGTGAACGAGACCAAGGTTTATCCGGCCCGGTTATGGGCGGTCAAAGACCGCACGGAAGCCAAAGTGGAAGTCTTCCTTCTGCGGGAATTGGAAAATAACCTCTGGGAAGTCATGGTCAAACCGGCCCGCAAAGTCAGGATCGGCAACAAACTGACAATTTCGGAAGGCGTCCAGTGCGATGTGATCGACAATACCGTTTCCGGCGGGCGGGTCGTAAGATTCAATAATATCGCCCAGGAACCACTTTATAAGTTGATCGATGAGGTTGGACAGTCGCCCCTGCCACCATATATCGACCGTGAACCGACCGAAGAGGATAAGGAAAAATATCAGACGGTTTATGCCCGCAAACGGGGCGCGGTGGCCGCCCCAACTGCCGGTCTGCATTTTACAAAGGACCTGATACAGAAAATCAGAGACAAGGGCGTCAAAATTTATCCCATTATACTGCATATCGGCCTGGGAACATTTCGGCCGGTGACCGTTGAGGATTTATCCCGCCACCGGATGGATTCCGAGTATTTCGAGGTTTCAGCCGAAACCGCATTGGCCATTAATGAGGCGCGTGCTAAAGGGAAAAAGATAATCACGGTCGGGACATCAGTCGTCCGCACACTCGAAACTGTCACCGTTTCGGGATTTCAGATTACGCCCCGGCGCGGCTGGACCGACAAATTTATTCACCCGCCGTACGAATTTAAAATGGCTGACGTGCTGATCACTAATTTTCACCAACCCAAGTCGACCCTGATAATGCAGGTATCTGCCTTTTGCGGACACGAACTGATAATGAAAGCTTATCAGGAAGCCGTTAAGAAAAAATATCGCTTTTTTAGCTATGGCGATGCAATGATTATTATATAGGCTCGTTTTGGCCGATAGTTCTATTTTCAGTGCGATTATCGTAGCAGCCGGGGTTGGCCGCCGAATGCATTCGGCGATTCCCAAGCAATTTTTACTGCTGGACGGCCGACCGATCCTGGCCTTTGCCATCGCCAATATTTTAAAAACTATGGGCCTGCGCGAAATTATTCTGGTCGTGGCTGCCGATCAAATCGACGCGCCGGAGCTCGAAGCCTGCTTACCTTCAGAAAGTGTCGTCCCGATTAAGATCGTTGTCGGAGGCGAACGACGTCAGGACTCGGTATATAACGGCCTGAAATTACTTGATCCGCAGACTGAAATTGTTGTGATTCATGATGGCGTCCGGCCTTTCATTAAACCGGCGCTGATTGACGAAATTGTACGGCTCTGCGCAGAATTCGATGGCGCCATCCCGGCCACACCGGCCGTGGAAACTCTCAAAGAAGTCGCCGGTAACATTGTTCTGAAGACTCTTGATCGCACCAAAATCTGGCGGGCGCAGACACCGCAAGCCTTTCGTCGGACTATTCTGGAGCGGGCATACGCCAATGCCCGGGCCAATGCTGTCAATGCCACCGATGATGCTACTTTGGTCGAGTTAATCGGCGGAAAGATCGCGATCGTTGAGAACAGCGCCAACAATATAAAAATCACTTGCCAAAATGATCTGGAAATTGCAAAATCCATCCTAAGACATTGGGAGTCATAATATGCAGAAATACCGGTTTGGCAATGGAATAGACGCTCATCGCTTTTGTGAAGGACGACCGCTGATTCTGGGCGGCGTGACCATCCCGTTCCCACAAGGCTTGCTGGGACATTCGGACGCGGATGTTTTGACGCATGCGATCATCGACGCATTGCTGGGGGCCGCCGCGCTGGATGATATCGGTACGCATTTTCCCGATACTGACAACCGCTATAAAAATATTTCAAGTATAATTCTGCTGGATAGAACACTGGAAATAATCTCCGCCGCCGGATATACAATCGGTCAGGTCGACGCTACAATCGTAACCCAAGCGCCTAAAATCAGACCATTTGTACCGGCCATTCGCCAAAATCTGGCGGAGCATTTGCGCCTGGCGATTACGGATGTTTCCGTCAAGGCCAAAACGACGGAAGGGATGGGATTTACCGGCCGGGGAGAAGGAATTCTGGTGCTGGCGACCGCAACCCTGATTGCATTATGAATTCGATAGTTCACTTTTTAACGACTGAATCCGGCTGGTTGCTTTATTCGATTCTGTTCATTCTGGTGTTTCTGGAGAATTCGGTGCCGCTGGTGCCCGGCGACTTCATTTTGGCCTTTTCGGCATACCTGGTGGGACTCGGGTCACTGCGGCCATATTTTACATATATGTTGACCGTTTTAGCGGCATTGAGCGGCTTTCTGTTCATTTTTATAGTTGCCCATTTCTGGGGGCGGACATTTCTGGAAAAAAGGAAATTCAAGTCTTTGTCGCCACGCAAAATCGCAAAAATAGACGGACATTTTCACCGTTTTGGCTATTGGGTCCTGGCAATCGGCCGGTTTATTCCGGGAACACGTTTCATCATTGCATTCATGGCCGGGTTTACGCGCCTGAAAATTACACCGGCGATCCTTTATACCGCCGTCAGCATTGTCCTGTGGAATATGCTGATCTTCCAGCTGGGGCGCCTGCTGGGAGAAAACTGGGATGTCATTTGGGCAGCGTTGTCAGAATACAGTAATGTGGTAAATA
Organism: Fidelibacterota bacterium; assembly: GCA_043808945.1. Lineage (GTDB taxonomy): Bacteria > Fidelibacterota > UBA2242 > UBA2242 > UBA2242 > JAGNGI01. The sequence goes on from JAZDEI010000213.1 coordinate 11,749, forward strand.
TCGCGGCCCTGATTTTAATCGCGATCTTTATCGCCTGGCGCGTTAATAAAAAATCCAAAATCGCGGAGAATCAAAGTAGTGATTAAAACCCGCTTCGCGCCCAGCCCAACCGGATTTCTGCACGTCGGCGGTCTGCGCACCGCGCTCTATAATTATCTCTTCGCGCGGCAAAACCGGGGGCAATTCGTATTGCGGATCGAAGACACAGACCAGCGCCGTAAAGTCGCCGGTGCGGTCGAAAACCTGCTCGCCACGCTTGATTGGGCCGGTGTAAAACCCGATGAGGGACCGCGGATCGGCGGTAACTTCGGGCCGTACGTTCAATCGGAACGACTGGAGCTTTACCGGAAATATGCCGTCGAGTTGGTCGAAAACGGTCACGCTTATCCCTGTTTCTGTTCAGTTGAGCGACTTCAGCAATTAAAAGATTGGCAGGCGGCCCATCATATTCCACCGCGCTATGATAATCATTGCCGTAATTTAGCGGTGAGCGAGGTCAGCCGGCGTTTGGCGGCCGGTGAAGCCCATATCATCCGCATGAAAGTTCCGGCCGCAGGCGGGGTAGAAGTCAGCGACCTGATTCGCGGCACAGTCTCTTTTCCGGTCGACCAGATCGACGATCAGGTGTTGATAAAGTCGGACGGTTTTCCGACCTATCATCTGGCGAATGTGGTCGACGATCATCTGATGGAAATCAGTCACGTGATTCGCGGCGAGGAATGGTTACCGAGCACGCCCAAACATGTTCTGTTGTATCGCTATTTTGGCTGGGATTTGCCGCAGTTCGCGCATCTTTCGCTATTATTAAATCCGGACAAAAGCAAGCTGTCAAAACGCCAGGGCGATGTGGCGGTCGAAGATTACCGGCAAAAAGGGTACCTGCCGGAAGCGCTGATCAATTTTCTGGCCTTGCTGGGCTGGAACCCGGGCGATGACCGCGAGATTTTCACGATGGAAGAATTGATCCGCGAATTTTCACTGGAGCGCATCAGTAAAAGCGGCGCCATTTTCAATATCGAAAAGCTTAACTGGATGAACGGAATTTATATCCGCAATCTGCCGCCGGAACACTTTTGGAATACCGCCCGGCCATATTTAGGCGAGTGTCCCGGCCAGAGTGATTCAAAACTTTCAGCAGCCCTGAATACAATTAAAGACGGATTATCTTCACTTTCGGAAATTCCCGGGAAAACGGCTTTTTATTTTGCCCGGTCACTGTCGTATGAAGCGTCCGAAATTCAGGAATATTTGACCACTCCTTCGGCGGTGGCGGTTCTGACGGCTTTGATGCCTTTGGTTCAGGCAGAACTGAATTTTGACGGCGATACGTTCGTGGCCGCCATTAAAACCGTCCAGAAAGAAACCGGGGTCAAGGGTAAGCCGCTCTGGATGACGGTGCGGGCCGCGCTGACCGGCGCATCGCATGGACCGGAAATTCATCAGATAGCGGGCGTTATCGATCGGGAAACCTGCCTGGTGCGACTGGAATC
>JAZDEI010000214.1:0-9419 GCA_043808945.1 Fidelibacterota bacterium
AAAATGTTGCAGGCGACTGAGGATCAGGCCAAGCAATTTCAGGATGAATATCTCAGCGCCGAACACCTTTTATTGGGTATGAGTGAAACCGCCTCCGGTGAATTGAAAAAGTTATTCAGACAGAACCGGATCGCGACCGAAACCATTTTAGCGGCGTTGAAGGAAATTCGCGGTTCGCAGACAATCACCGACCAGACGCCCGAAGATAAATATCAGGCTTTGAAAAAATATTGTCGTGATCTGAATGAGTTAGCCCGCCGCGGTAAACTTGACCCGGTCATCGGCCGTGAAGACGAAATCCGGCGCGTTTTGCAAGTATTGGCGCGGCGTACAAAGAACAATCCGGTTCTAATCGGCGAGCCGGGCGTCGGCAAGACGGCCATCGCCGAAGGTCTTGCTCTGCGGATTATTTCGCAGGATGTTCCGGAAGGTTTCCGCAGTAAGCGGATTCTGGCGCTCGATATGGGCGCTCTGATTGCCGGGGCGAAATTTCGCGGGGAATTTGAAGACCGGTTGAAAGCCGTAATGCATGAAATCGGAGAAGCTCAGGGCAGTATAATCCTCTTTATTGACGAAATCCATACCGTCGTGGGAGCCGGCGCCGCCGAGGGATCGGTCGACGCCTCAAACCTGTTAAAACCGGCGCTGGCGCGTGGTGATCTGCGGTGCATCGGCGCAACGACTTTCAATGAGTATCGCAAATATATCGAAAAGGACAAGGCCCTGGAACGCCGTTTCCAGCCGGTCCAGATCGACGAACCTTCCGTTGAAGATTCCATTTCCATCCTGCGCGGTCTCAAGGAACGATACGAGAACCACCACGGCATTCGGATCACCGATACTGCCTTAGTGGCGGCCGTAGAATTATCCGATCGTTACATTACTGATCGCTTCCTGCCGGATAAAGCCATCGACCTGGTCGATGAAGCCGCCAGCCGTCTGCGGTTGGAAATCGACTCTCTGCCGGTGGAGCTGGATGAGGTCGAACGTAAAATCAGCCAGATGGAAATCGAAAGCCGGGCGCTCGCCAAAGAAAAGGATATCAATGAATCGCGTCAGAGATACGAAAAAATTCAGCGGGAATTAGCTCAGATAAAGGACGAAGCCGCTATCCTGCGCAGTCGTTGGCAAACTGAAAAACAACATATTTCGACCATCAGCGACCTGAAGAAGCAGATCGAATCGAAAAAACTCGAAGCCGAAAAAGCCGAGCGCGAAGGCAACTGGGAAAGAGCCGCACAATTGACGCATGCCGACCTGGTGACACTAAATAAACAATTGAACGCCGAAAAAGAAATCCTGAAGAATACACCTTCCAAGCGGGCGCTTCTGCGGGAAGAGGTCAACGAAGAAGACATCGCCGAGATCGTCTCCAAGTGGACGCATATTCCGGTATCCCGACTGATTGAAGGCGAGCGCGTCAAACTTTTACATATGGAAGATAAATTGCATGAGCGGGTCATCGGCCAGGACGAAGCGGTCGCAGCCGTCAGTAACGCCGTGCGACGGGCGCGGGCCGGTTTGCAGGACGAACATCGCCCGCTGGCAACTTTTATCTTTACCGGCTCGACCGGCGTTGGCAAGACCGAATTAGCCAAAGCATTGGCCGAATTTCTTTTCAATGACGAGAACGCGCTGATCCGGATTGACATGTCCGAGTATATGGAAAAACACGCCGTCTCGCGGCTGATTGGCGCGCCACCCGGATATGTCGGCTACGAAGAGGGCGGTCAGTTGACCGAAGCCGTGCGCCGCAAACCTTACTCCGTCGTCCTGCTCGACGAGATCGAAAAAGCCCACGGCGATGTTTTCAATATTTTACTTCAGGTGCTGGAAGACGGCCGTCTGACCGACAACAAGGGGCACGTCGCAAATTTTAAAAACACCATTATCATCATGACTTCCAACCTCGGTTCCGAGCAGATCATGGGGCAGGCCGGCGATGTCGATGAAAACAATATAAATATCATCTATGCCAACATTCAGGAAACGATTCTGTCGCAACTACGGCAATTGCTCAAACCAGAGTTCCTGAACCGGATTGATGAAATCATCGTGTTCAAGCCGTTATTACCGGGTGAAATCCGTAAAATCGTCGAATTGCAGTTCGACCGTCTGCTCGAAAGGGTCAGGACGCGCGGCATTCAGGCCGGTTTGTCCGAGGAAGCCGCCGCGCTGATCGCCAAAGCCGGTTGGGATCCGGCCTTCGGCGCGCGTCCGGTCAAACGCATTATCCAGAGGCAGATTCTGGATCCGCTGGCATTGGATATTCTGGAAGAAAAATTTCAGCCCGGCGATACCATAAAAGTGGATATCCTGGACGGGCGAATTCATTTTACAAAAAGTTAAACATGATAGGAACAATTCATTTTACTTGCCCGTTAAAAACCATTCGTCGGACGACAAAATCTGAAAATATGAAAATCAATAATAAACTGTTTTGCATCTAAGGAGGAATGAGATTATGCGCCGAATTTTACTTTCAGTTCTGGTAATCGGAGCGGCTGTATTTTTAATGACGTGTGGTAAGCCGGACAACACTGCCATCGGCTACTGGGACACCGCCATAGCCCGTTTCAGCGAGTCCGATTACGCGGGGACGATCAAGCAGTATGAGAAAATAATTAAATATTTTCCCGATGACAGTCTGGCCGTTCCGGCTATGTTCACGATTGCCGATATTTACAAGAACAACCTGAACGATACCAAGAAAACCATTAAAGTCTATAAAAAGATCATGCGGGAATATAAGGGGACTGACCGCGCAGCAAACGCTCATTTTATGATCGGCTATGTTTATGCCAACGATTTGAAAGATTTTAAGAAAGCCGGGGAGTACTACAAGAGTTTTATTGAAAAATATCCGACTAATATCCTGGCGCCTTCGGCCGAGTGGGAGCTGAAAAATCTGGGCAAATCACTCGATGAAATTCCCGAATTGCAGACAGTAACTCAAAGTGATAAATAAGCGGAGCGCGAACCATGGCATTTAATCTTTCCGAAATGAACGAGCGCATCCGCCTGGAAAGCGCCTTTATTGCTTCTATTAAAAGTGAAATGGGCAAAATCATTGTTGGCCAGGAGCATATGATCGAACGTTTGATGATCGGCCTGCTCTGCAACGGCCATATTTTACTGGAGGGCGTGCCCGGTCTGGCGAAATCATTGACCGTCAGCACTCTCGCTAAAATTATCCAGGTCAATTTTCGCCGCATTCAGTTTACCCCGGATCTTCTGCCCGCCGATCTGGTCGGGACAATGATCTATAACCAAAAGACCGGGGCCTTTGAAACCAAACGCGGACCGATTTTCAGCAATATCATTCTGGCTGATGAGATCAACCGTTCGCCTGCCAAAGTTCAATCGGCTCTGCTCGAAGCCATGCAGGAGCGCCAGGTGACGATTGGCGAGACCAGCCATGTTCTGGACGACCCGTTTCTGGTTTTGGCCACTCAGAATCCGATCGAACAGGAAGGCACTTATCCACTGCCCGAAGCTCAGGTCGACCGGTTTATGCTCAAGGTCATCGTGACTTATCCGCAAAAAGCCGAAGAATTGGACATTATCAAACGCATGGCGCACAATGCCGCCCTGCCAGCGGTGAAACCGGTCGTTACGGCGGCTGATATTCAGCGCGCCCGCCGGGTCGTGGACGATATTTATATCGACGAAAAAATCCATAAATACATCGTCGATCTGGTCTTTGCCACGCGCGATCCGAAAGCCGTTAACCTGAACGACATCAGCGACCTGATCCAGTATGGCGCATCACCCCGCGCCTCGATCTTCTTAGCCATGGCCGGCAAAGCCCAGGCCTTTATCGAAGGTCGCGGCTATGTGGCGCCGGAAGACATCCGGGCCGTCATCTGGGATGTCCTGCGCCATCGCATTATCCTGACATTTGAGGCGGAAGCCGAGGATGTAACTGCCGAAGAGATCATTCGGCGTATAATCGATACGGTCGAAGTACCGTAAAATATTCTATAAAATTCGCACCCGGAAATGCTGTCCAAAGAAATTCTCAAACAGGTCCGCCAGATTGAATTACGCACGCGTCATCTCGTCAATGATGTTTTCAGCGGTGAGTATCATTCGGTTTTCAAAGGACGCGGCATGGAATTTTCTGAGGTGCGCGAATATCAATATGGCGACGATATCCGCACCATTGATTGGAATGTAACTGCCCGCTATGCCCGGCCGTTCGTCAAAATCAATGAAGAAGAGCGCGAATTGAATGTCATGCTGGTAGTGGACGCCTCGCGCAGTACGGCTTTCGGCTCGCATAGTAAACTCAAAATCGAGATCGCGGCCGAAATCTGCGCGCTTCTGGCCTTTTCCGCGATCAAGAACAACGACAAGGTCGGATTGCTGATTTTCACCGATCAGGTCGAAAAATTCATTCCGCCGCGCAAAGGTAAGGCGCACACCTTGCGCGTCATCCGCGAAGTGCTCTATTTCGAACCGCAGTCACCGCGCACGAATATCCGCTCCGGGCTGGAGTTTCTGTTGAAAGGTTTGAAGCGGCGCGCGATCGTCTTCCTGGTGTCCGATTTCGACGACGAGAATTATACGAAACCCCTGCGGATACTGAATAAAAAACATGATGTCGTCGCAATCCAGTTACAAGACCAACGCGACAAAATATTGCCATCGGTCGGGCTCCTGAATTTAAAGGATGCGGAAACCGGCGTCGAAACCTGGATCGATACATCCGACCGGGTTGTCGTCGAACGCTACGCCGATCTGGTCGAACAGCAAAGACAAAACCTGAGCACAATGGCACGTGGTATAGGTCTTGACCTGATTCAGATCGATACGGCTGGTTCGTATGTCGACCCGTTAGTTGCATTTTTCAAGATGCGGGAGAAGAGGTTCAGATAATTTGCTAATGGAAAACTGTGTGCAATCGCATCATCCGCGTAAATATTGGCTCGCTTTAATCGCTACCGGGTTACTCTTTGCACAATTATTGCCGGCGCAGGAATCCGGGATCGTTATAAAAACCAGGGTCGATACGACTGTCGCCACGATCGGCGATCGTTTGCACCTGCGGGTGGAATTGAGTTATCCGCCCGGAACGATTTTCGAACTGCCGCAGATCGAGAAAACGTTCGGAAAATTCGATGTTGCCGGGAACCGCCTGTCCGAACCTCGTAAAAAGAAGCAAAGTCTCGAACAGGAATGGGAATTAACACTGGCGGTTTTTGACACCGGTCAGATCACGATTCCGGCGCTGGAGATCAAAGCCCGCAAGCCGGCCGATACGACGACCGTACTAAGTTTTATGACCGAACCGCAGGTCGTGCGGGTTTATTCTGTGCTGGCGCCCGATAGTCGCGAACTGAAGGACATCAAACCCCCTTTTCGCATGCGCCGTACTATTTCCGGGACGACGCTTTTACTATTGCTTCTGCTCGCATTGATCGGCGGCGGTTATTGGTATTACCGGCGCTGGCAGAAGGCCCATCCGCCGATCGTGATCGATGAGAAATTCCTCGATCCGCCGCATGTCGTGGCATTCCGGCAACTGGATATGCTCAAGGAGCCGATGCCGACGACGGCCGCTGAGATTCAGATTTTTTACTTCCGCATTTCGGAAATCCTACGGGAATATATAGAGCGGCGCTTTTTTATCCGGGCGCTGGAAATGATTACAGCCGAGATCGGCGAGGCTTTTCAATTTGTCGAAATAACAAGCGCAGTCGCGACCGACTGGACGGCGCTTCTGCAGGAACTCGATATTGTCAAGTACGCCGGGCAGATTCCGGCATTATCCGATATACAAACGGTATGGGAAAAAGCCCACCGTTGTGTTGATCTTACCAAACGTGAACAATTTTTCAGGAGGACGCTGTGATTGAAGTACAAAATCTGGTTAAGCATTACGGCGCCGTCAAAGCCGTGGACGATATTTCGTTTAGCGTCGAAAAAGGTGAAATCCTCGGCTTTCTCGGACCGAATGCGGCCGGCAAGACCACTACGATGCGCATCATTACGGGTTTTATGCCGGCTTCAGCCGGCACGGTAAAAGTCGCCGGTTATGATGTATTCGAACAGGGATTGGAGGTCAAGAAACGCATCGGTTATTTGCCGGAAAATCCGCCGCTCTATACCGATATGCGTGTGCGCGATTACCTGCGCTTTACCGCCCGCATAAAAGGGGTGAATCCCAGGACGATTCCGGCCGAAATTGACCGGGTGGCGGAACGTATATCGATCGTGGATGTCATGGAAAAATATATCAGCAACCTTTCAAAAGGTTATAAACAGCGGGTCGGCCTGGCGCAGGCCCTGCTCAATAACCCGCCGGTGCTGATCCTCGACGAACCGACCAATGGTCTCGATCCGCGCCAGATCATCGAGGTGCGCGAGATTATCCGGAGCCTCGGTTCCGATCATACCGTCATCCTGTCGACCCATATTCTGCCGGAAGTCAGTATGACCTGTAACCGGGTGGCGATTATCAATGAAGGCAAATTGGTCAAGATCGATACGCCGGATAACCTGACGACGCAGTTGCAGGGTTCCGAGTCGATCATCCTGCAGGTGGAAGGCCCGGTGGCGGATATTCAGACGACGTTCAGCCAGCAGGCGCTGGTGACCGCTGTGGCGGTTCAACCCGGCAAGAAAGAAAATTACGCCACCTATAAAGTCGAAGCCGCTATCGGCAGCGATATCCGCAAAGAACTGGCGGCGCTGGTGGTCAATCATGGTTGGGGACTACTGGAAATGAAGGCCGAAAGCCTCAGCCTGGAAGATATTTTCCTGAGACTAACGACCAAAGAAGAGGAGGTCAACTGAGATGGGCAATTTAATCGCAATCTTCAAACGCGATCTGAAAGGCTACTTTTCCTCGCCGATAGCTTATGTGGTGATCGGCCTCTTTCTGATCGTAACCGGGATTTTCTTTTACCTGCTGTTGTCCAGTTTTCTGCAGTACAGTTATGCCGTGATGATGCAAAGACAGGGTTCGCCGGTCAATGTCAACCTGATGATGATCCGGCCGTTTCTGCTGAATATGAGTGTGATCGTACTGTTCGTCATTCCAATGATCACGATGCGCAGTTTTTCTGAAGAGAAAAAAAGCGGCACGATGGAACTTCTGCTGACCTCACCGATCACCAACTGGCAGATCATCCTCGGAAAATACCTGGCGACTTTCTTCCTTTATTTTGTAATGGTCGGGGTCACCTTCCTGTTCATGATCTTTCTGTTCATCTGGGGCAAGCCGAATCTCTGGCCGATCCTGACCGGCTATCTCGGCATTTTACTGATGGGCATGGTGCTGGTAGCGGTCGGCAATTTCATTTCCTCGCTGACGGAAAACCAGATTGTCGCGGCGGTCGGGACGTTCGGCGCCACGATGTTGCTGTGGGTCATCGGTTTCGCCGGGGATTTGTCCGGCAAAGTCTTAGGCGAGTTTTTTAAATACCTGTCAATCGTCAACCACTTTGAAGATTTTTCCAAGGGGGTTTTCGACACCAGCCATCTGGTTTATTATTTCTCGCTGACCTTCCTGATGTTGTTTTTCACCTATCAGTCAATTGAATCTTCCAAATGGAGGGGTTAAGCAATGAAACTATATAAATGGATTTTAACAGCCGGATTGGTCCTGATTGCACTCGGACTGATCATGTATTCTATCGTCAATGTCTGGACCTGGAAAATCATCGCTCCGCTGGTTCTCGGCTTTGGCGCCAGCGTTTTCGCGCTGATTAAATTAGACATCCGGTCGATCTTCAAAAATCGGCGCGTGATCTACGGCGGCAATATGGCGCTGGTCATTATTCTGGTGATTGCCATCATCGGGTTGGTCGATTTCTTCTTCGCACGCCACACCTGGCGGGCCGATACGACCGCCAGCGGCACCTTCAGCCTATCCGATCAGACCCGCAGAATTCTCAAGAACCTTGATAAGGACATCAATGTCATCGCCTTCGCCAAGAAAATCAATAAGGGCTCAATCGAGGATCGCCTGAACGAATACCGCCATTATTCCAAACGGATCAAATGGGAAATCGTCGATCCGGACGAGAAACCAGCCCTGGCCCGCCAGTATAAAGTTAAAAACTATGGTAACCTGGTCATCCTGTGTAATGGCAAGGAGGAGCAGATTCCTAACTTTTCCGAAGAATCGATCACCAATGCTATCATCAAAGTAACCCGCGAAGGCCAGAAGAGAGTCGCCTTCCTGACCGGGCATGGCGAAAGCAGTATTACCAGCGCCGAACGCGACGGTTATGAGAAAGCCAAACAGGCAATCGAAGCCCAAAATTACACCGTGGAAGAATTGCTGATCGCGGACAAGGATTCGATTCCGGCTGGTTTTTCGGTGGTCGTGGTTGCCGGGCCGAAGAAAATCCTGTTCGCCAAAGAATTAGACATGTTGACGAAATATATCGAAAAGGGCGGCAGTGTACTGTTTATGCTCGATCCGCGTCCATCGGCCGGTCTGATCGATTATATGAAAAATTGGCATTTCGACGTCGGCGATAACTTAGTCATCGATGCCAGCGGATTCGGCCGTATTTTCGGCGCCGGACCGGACATTCCGCTCGTTTCGAATTATACCACTCACCCGATCGTTCAGAACATGAAAGGTACGATGACCTTTTTCCCGATGGCGCATTCTGTCCGGGCTCTGGCAGCCGAAGATAATGGCAATGAGTCTGTCGAAGAACTGACCCAGACCAGTCCGCAGAGTTTTGCCGTTAATAATATCGAAGATGTTTACCGCACCGGACGGGTTTCCATGGGACCGAACGATCTGCGCGGGCCGCTTTCCGTAGCCTGCGCCGTTACTTTGAACGCCACCACCGGCCAGCGCAAAGCTCGCATCGTAACCGTCGGCGATTCCGATTTTGCCTCGAATGCCTATTTCGGCAACCAGTCCAACGGTGATTTCTTTATGAACATTGTCAGCTGGCTGCTGGCCGACGAAGACCTGATCTCGATCCGCGCCAAAGACCCGGAAATTCGCATGGTGGACATGACCCCGGGACAAACCAAAACGGTTATGTGGCTGACGGTCATAATCCTGCCGGCGATTGCTTTCGGCGTGGCGATCATGGTCTATGTCAGGAGGAAATAGCCGATGAAGAAAGGTAAATCAACCCTGATCCTGCTCGGCGTTTTCGTCGTCCTGTTCGCGGCGATCTATTTTTTCGAGATCAAGGGCGGCGAAAAGCGCGAGAAGAGGGACAAGATCGCCAACCAGTTTTTTAAAGCCGATAAGGACAGCGTGACGCAGGTTGAATTCACCACCGTCAGCGACGTAATCAATTGCCAGAAGAAAGGCGCGGAATGGTTCATAACCGCACCAATCATTACAGCCGGTGACGGCCAGGCAATCGAATCCGACCTGAGCTCGATCCTGAGCGCGGCCATCGACCGGAAAATCGCCGATTCCACTTCCGATC
>JAZDEI010000215.1:0-17858 GCA_043808945.1 Fidelibacterota bacterium
ATAATTTTTAATTACCGTATGCTGTTGAATTTTGCGAATGTCTCCGACGAAATAAATATCAATGCCGTCGATTTTACGGTAGGCCAGGCCGCTGGAATTCATTATGGCCGTGATCGCATCTTCCGGCGTCACGCCCGACAGATTGACCGTAATCTTGCGCTCCTGAATTTCCGGGTCAGCAACGAACTTCAGGCCGGTTTTCTCGCTCAGTATCTTTAGAACGGTGTTGAAGGAGGCGTCTTTCAGATTAATGGAAACCAATGGGGGCGGTTCGGTCGTTTGGCTAAAAAGCAGACAGGCCGATATTAAAAAGCCAATCGGTAAAAGAATTAGTTGTTTGTGAAGTAAATGATTATTCATCTTCTGGTACTTTCAGGTTATATCGTTTTTCGTAACCGGATAAAATCAAAGCGTTCTGATAGATCTTTTCGATTTTAAAGGTATTCAGACTGTCGCCGACGTGGTACACTTCCCCCCCAATGATGGCCGCCGGATTTTGCCGGTCGAAAATAATACCGGAAATAATAATGCTTTGTGGATTTATTTCAGGCGGTTTTTTATTGGATGTCCCGGTCTTTTCGGAACGGACTTTGATCGGTCTTTGATTGTCGGGACGAACAGACAGCGTGGCGCCAAACCGGAACGGATCGCGGATGGATGGTCTGGGATATTGGGGGGGATCGTTCTTGTCTGGCGCCGGAGTTTTCGCTGTCGTCAGATTTAAGGAGAGTATATTGCGGATAATGTTTTCGATTTTGTCTATGTCGGCGACCCGAATGTCTCCGGCCTGGTTGATTTGAGAGACGGGCGCGCCGCTTTTACCGGCATTAAAGAGCAGGGTCGATGCTAAAATGATTATCAGGCTCGTTAAAGGAATGATCTTTTTTAATTCTTTCTTCATGCTTTGGCCATGACGGTAAATAAAACTAAGTTGATATTCAGGCCGGTCGTCTGATTTTTAGGAGAGATGATGCTAAAGGAATCCACCAACAGCCAATAAGGAATTCTTTCCAGGCCGTTCAGGAATGCCAGTATTTGCGCGTATGTCCCGGTGAATCGGATGGTGATTGGTTTTTTCACAAATTGTACCTTTTCCATAGCGCGATCTTCGAGAAAATCGATGAACTGAACTTGCAGACCGGCTTCCTGCGCCTGGCGGTTAAGATCGCCGAGCACCATCGAGAAATCTTTCTTTTCGATGCACCGTCTGCCGAAAATGGCCTCAAGTTCACTGACACGGGCGGCCTCGCTCTGAAGCAGGCCCAGGACAGTTTGAACATCGGTTGCACGGATTTTAAGGTAGATTTCATCCAGGCTGGCGCGAGTTTTTTTCAATTCTTCATATTGATGTAATTGCGGGCGGATGATCAGAAAATTGCCGGCGGTCAGCGCCACCGAATAGACGAAAATGGCGAGAAGGAGCCAGCGCCATTTGATCGCGTTGTACAAGATAGATACCCGGGCTTTTGGCGTTTTTTCCATTTCAATATGCTCCCAGTACGAAGGTAACCAGGGGCTGGCCATCCTTTTTGTCTATCCGGTTCTGCAGGATTTCAACCCGCTCGAGGCCGGAGATAAAAAGCGTGTCGCTCACCAATCCTTTTATAAAGACATTCAGGAAATTCAAATCCTGTTGTTTGGGATCAATCATTGAAAACCCGCACATTTTCAAACGCGGCGAGTTTTGGTCTTTCGTCATTTCTCCGGCAACGCTGATCTCCTCTAACCGGACATTGACCGGGATCAGTTTTGAGATTTCCTGTAATTTCTGCGCCCAGTGTAATGGGCGAGAAAAAGCCTGCTGGTAAAAACGCATTTTTTCAGCGACCGGAAGACTCTGATTATATAATTTCTCGATGACGAGTAATTTCGGCTGAAGCAGGTTGATTTCATTCTGGACTCTCTCAACATCACGTCGGTACAAAGTAGAAATGAACAGGTTTGTACGATAAACATAGAACAATGCTGAAAGCGAAAAGAGCCAGATTGTTACGTAAATCAAGATTAAAAATGAACGAATCCGGCGCTGACGTTTTTGCAAGGTAGCGGCACCCAGCAGATTAATCGGTTGAATTTTCAAACAGCCTCCTCCAGAGCCAGCCCGAGGGCGGGCGCGGCCGATTCGCCCCAATTCGCCATAATTTCCGGCTCGATCAATCCATTCAGGGCTGATTCGAGAAATGGATTCCAGATGTGCACGGGAACTTTCAGTTGTTCTGCCAGCAGGTAATCCAATTGGCGCAGGCGGGCGCTACCGCCGGTCAGTAGTATTTTCGATAAGCGATAGTCGCCGTTTTGAATTTGCTGGTTGAGGATCGTAGCGTGAATTGTTCCCGCAATTTGGTCTGCCAGACGGGACAAATACGAGCTCCAGTCGAACACGAGAGGTGTCAGATCGCTGTCCTGGTCGGAAGGCGGTTGCGCTCCAATCTTATGGCTTTCCGCATTTATAAAAGAGGTGTGAAACTGTTTTTCTATTGAGCGGGTAATCGTATTGCCACCGACGGGTAACGCGCTAAAAGCCGGACTATTTCCGGGGTTATAAAAGCAAATCGCCGTGCGCTCAGATCCGATATTGACGATTGCGATCGAGTCATTATCCGTACCGGACCGCAGTTGATGATAGCAATTGTAAATAGCCATCTGGTCGGTTGTAACTGTTTCCGGTTCGAGGCCGGCCCGCTGGAGGATTTCGATCTGCCGCCCGATCTCATCCGTCGAGACCAGGGCAACCAATAACGTTTGCGTTTTCTGCTCCCGATTGATACTCAGCGTCGTGTAATTGAACTCGACTTTCTCCGGTTCGAAAGGCATCAGTCCGTACAGGCTCAATCGGATGGCGGCTTTTATCTCACTGACCGCCAGGACCGGAAGTTCGATGATACGAAGCATACAACCGGGAGATGACAGAACAATCCGCACTCGTCGTATGGCCGGCCTGATCGGCTTAAGCATTTCGCGCAGGATTTGGACGATCAGGGTCGGATTCAGATCGTCCGGACGGTTGATCTTGCCGGTTTTGAAAATATCGACTGCCCGCCAGAATTCGACCTGAAGTCGGTTTTTCAGGCGCAATCCGATTATTTTCAGCACATTGCTTCCGATGTCAACCACGACCGTTCGGTTGTCATTAAATAACATTAAAACCCCGATTCCGTCCTGTGCCAGGTGCTGCTGACAACGCTTTTCGGCCAGTCGAATTCATCCGGTCCGGAAAATCCGGGTGGATATTGATAATAGGTAGTCTGGCCGAGATCGTTAATATCCACACCGCTTTTCAAGGTGACATGCTTGGCAACGATGGGTCCCGTCAAAAGACGGCCCTTAAATATCACCGAGCCGGTTGAATAAACTATGCCAAGAACCACCAGTTGCGGCGTACCGGTAATGTCGATTTCGGTTTGGGCGGTATCGCCGGCAATTATTGCCGGGAAGTAAAGAGACGAATCCGGCATCTGCTGGGCGAGGATAGCGACCGAACCATGAAAGACCATGCCTTCCGTTGCGATCAGTGTGCCATTCAGGAAAGTTCCATTTTGCATGGTGACTTTTCCATCGATGTAATGAATGCCGGGCGGCATCGTGCCCCAAAATGTCTCATCGTGATCGTAATAATAGTCGGCGATCGAAAAATAATAGCCCATATCAACTTCCGGCAACGGATCGAACCGGGCGATTCCGCGACCCTCACGGTATGTTAAGTAATAATTTTGAGTGTCCAGGACGGTCTGATACGACACAATATGATTGAAAGGATGATCTTCTTCCAGTGTTACCGCCAATTCACAGGAAAGCGGTCCCGCAATTCCGGTCGCAGTCAAGTCTTGTCCAATTGAGTCGTAAACCACCGCGACTTCGGAGTTGCTGAACGATCCGAGCAGATCGGGACCATGATTAATGCGCCAGAGCGCGAGATTGAGCCCGCTCTCCGCCCGGAAAAATGCCGCGACGCTTTGTTCCTGGCGAACGCTGAATTTGCCTTCATAGGCGGCCAGGGTCAGAAAAGCGGTTCCCAGAATAGTCATTACCAGAAACAAAACCAAGACCATTCCGAGCACACTGCCATTTTCCGAAGCCAATGTATATTTAAGATGATTAATCATTTTAAAATAATCCGAGATACCAGTTTACGATCGGCTGACCCGCGATCAGGGTTATAACTGTTCCGACTGCCAGGAAAGGAGCATAAGGCAGACGACCATCCAGGCGCAATCCTTTGAAAACAACCAGGCCGCCGCCGATCAATCCGGCTAAAACGTAGCTGGTAAACAGCGCCAGGATAATTCCACGGGTTCCCAGGAATAAACCGACCAGGATCGCCAGCTTGATATCACCGGCGCCCAGGCATTCTTTTTTAAAAAACCAGCGCCCGACAATTGCCCAGAACAACATGATGCCGCCGCCGACTGACAATCCCAGCAACGCGTCCGGTAACCTCTGAGGAATTAATAATAATACGATCAGACCGCCCGGAATAATCCCACCGATTATCATCGTATTTGGAATCTTTTGAAAATCGATATCGATAAAAACGATCACCGTCAGAATGATAAATAAAATACTATAGAGAAGCGCCTCGAATCCGGGACCGTACATCATTATCAGGAGAATGGCTGACAAGCCGGTTAAAATTTCGACCAGAATATATCGCCCGGAAATCCGCTGTCCGCAATGCCGGCAACGCCCCCGTAAAAACAAAAAACTAAGAATCGGAAAATTATCATAAGGCTTGATAGGATTGGTACAGTGCGGACAATGAGATGGCGGTTGAACTATAGAAAGCCCGCGCGGCAGGCGATAGATCAGGACATTGAGAAAACTGCCGATAATCGCTCCGGCATAAAAGAAGAAACAATATTTTAGAACCTGAAGCATATCAATTCCTGAAATAAACATTTCCGGTAGTGGCGACTGAACAACCATCTTCCTGCAGAGCGATCCGAAACCCGAGACAGTTTTGTGAATCAGCCGCTGTAGGGTAGAAAAAACATAGCGTGTCGATACTGTTTCGGATCAGGTGTTGCGGTTGCCCGCTGCCGGATTTATAAACTAAATCCCGGGAGCTTTTATAATAAAGAGCACTAGTTCCGATTTTCAGACATTCACCGGGATTAACGACCTGAGTTTCAGATGAATCAGAATAGATTACAACAGTGCCGCCTGACGCTTCGCGAATTGAATTGGTCAGCAGGTCATTAGCAAAAGACACATCCCGCTGGAGCCGGATCTGCCGGCTTCCGCGGTTAAAGTTATTGGAAGCTGAAACAACAATCACACTGGCCGTCAGGGCGATGATCGAGGAAATGACGAGTGCAATTGACAATTCCGTCAAAGTAAAACCGCGATTGCTTTTCAGGAAATTCATTGGCGATAATCCGCAGAAACGCTGGTTGATAAAGAAACTTGATTTTGACCGCCAAGCGGCCAGCTGATCGTAGTGGTGATTTGTTTGTAATCGTCCGGATCACCGTCTAGGTCCGCGCCGGCCAGGCCGTCTATCGGATCGTCGGTTGCGGTAACGACCGTCGTACGCAAGCCGGTCAGACTACCCAAATTCACTACGGTTTGGGTTTCATCAAGGCTGTCGGCTAAAACGGCATATTCGAAACGATTGGCCGCTTCGAGCCGCTCTTCAGCCCGGATAATAGCCAGTCGGCGGAAACCGCTGTCGTTTATTGAACTTTTACCGCCGACGAAAAATTGAAAGCCGCCCAGCATAATTACAGAAATCAGGGTGATTGCGACGATACTTTCCACGAGAGTCGTTCCCGTTTCTGCGCCGATCTTATTTGAAAATGATTGAATCATCGCCGTCTTCCAGTAAAACAGCGGGGGCCGCAAAGACCCCCGCCATTAACTGTTGGTTATATACCACCACTGAAAGTGCCATCCTGATTGAGTGTCCGGTCGTTATCCGCGCCGAAGATTTCGTCCTTCGAACAGGCAATTGTGTAAGTCGTAGCATCCGATGTGAGAGTATAATCGGTCGCAACGAAATACTTACCGGCCAGATCGCTCGCGCTGATGTCGAGTCCCGTAACAGCCGTTACAGCTGTTCCGGCCACCGCGGTCGGATAGGCATTGTTGGCGGCAAAGTAAACCCGCAAACCGGTGCGGATAGTCCCCAAAGCCGCGTCACATTCGCTCATTTTGGCTTTCTTGATGTTGGATTGATAAATCGGAACCGCGACTGCGGCCAGAATTCCGACAATGACAATCACGATCATTAATTCAACCAGCGTGAAGCCTTTTTGATTCCCTAAGAACCGTTTCATTTTACTACCTCCGTGTTATGTCTCCCGGATTTATATGCCCGGAAGGGTTTGTTTGAATTTTTTGTTCAGCCACCGATCGCCCCCGACATTTGAAAAATGGGAAGATACAGGGCTATCACTACGAATAAGGCTAATATTCCCAGACCGATCATCAAAGCCGGTTCGATAATCGCTGTCAGGCCGTCAATGGTCGAGTTGAGCTGGCGCTCGTAAAATTCGGCCACTTTGTTAAGCATAGCTTCCAGCGCCCCCGCTTCTTCTCCGACCGCGATCATTTTAACCATCATTGGCGGAAAAATCGGGTGCTTCTCTAATGAACGCGCCAGCGACATTCCACCGGTCACACTTTGTTTGACTTCCAGGATCATATCCTGAATGACGACGTTATTTGCGGTATCTCCCGCCACCACCAGGGCATCTACTATACTGATATTGTTTCTGGTCAGCGTGCTCATGGTTTTACTGAACCGCATGACGATTGATTTCAAGATTATTTTACCGACAACAGGTATTTTCAGAAGATACTTGTGGAAAAAGTGCCGGCCGGTGTTGCTCTTCAAAAATATATTTCCTCCGGCGATAGAACCGGCGATTATGACAATCTCTGCGATCAGATTATGCAATAGAAAATTGCTGACCGCCAGAATAGCGCGGGTCGGTCCCGGCAACTGGACGCCAAACCCGTCAAAAATTTCTTTAAATTTCGGCACGAGACCGAAAACAACCGCTGCAATCACAATGACAAAAAATATCATAATAAAACGCGGATAAGAGATCGCCGATTTGATCTTCTTGTCGATTTTATCTTTATCCTCGATGTAGATAGCCAGTTGTTCCAGGATTCCGCTCAGATTACCGCCCATTTCGGCGACCTTGACCATAGAAATTGTAAGATTGGGGAAAACCCGTGGGTATTGTTCCATGGCAAAGGAAAAATTCAGCCCGCCCTCGATCTGCTCTTTGACGTTTTTAATGATCTTTCGAAAGGCACTGTTTTCGGTCTGTTCCGAGAGGAGCATCAGGCTATCCACCAACTGTACGCCAGCCCCGACCATCGTAGCCAATTGCCGGAAAAAGACCACCATTTCTTCTGTTTTGATTTTCTGGCTGGAGCTCAAAGAATGCTGTCGGTTACTTGCAATGGAACGGGGAATGTCGATCCTTTCGGCCGAGATTACGGTGATTCCCCGCTGTCTTAACTGGTTGGCCAGCGAGAATGAACTTTCAGATTCGGCCGACCCGCGGACTTTTTTACCGTTCGGATAGATTGCGACATAATTAAAGTTAGCCATATCAGATAATCCGTATGATTTCGTTAATAGTCGTCAGGCCTTCGGTTACTTTCTTGATTCCGTTTTGAAGGAGTGATTCCATCCCTAACTCAATGCCCCGTTGCTTTAATTCCGCTTCGGAAGCGTCTTTAATAATCAGGTCTTTGATTTCGCGGGTCAGCAGAAAAAATTCGTAGATCGCGATTCGCCCCCACAAACCAGATCCGCCACAATGCTCACAGCCGTGTCCGCGATAAAAGGTCAGGCCGGAGGGGTCGACCCCCAAAGCGATCAACTGTCGTAAATAGACTTCTTCCGGTTGGTATTTTTCTTTACAATGCAGACAAATCCGCCGCGCCAGCCGCTGGGCAATTACGACAGAAAGCGCCGAACAGATCAGATACTTGTCAACGCCCATGTTCAACAAGCGGATAATAGTGGCCGCCGCATCGTTGGTATGCAGGGTTGATAGTACCAGGTGTCCCGTTAGAGCGGCCTTGACGGCGATCTCGGCCGTCTCGGCATCCCGGATTTCGCCAACCATCACAATGTCGGGATCCTGCCGCAGAATCGACCGTAAGCCGGCGGCAAAGGTCAGACCTACCTGCGGACGGGCCTGAATCTGGTTAACTCCTTTCAGGCGATATTCGACCGGATCTTCGACAGTAATGATGTTCTTCTCGGGCGAATTCACATAATTCAACGCTGAATACAGGGTCGTGGTTTTACCGCTGCCAGTCGGCCCGGTCACAAGAATCATACCGTGCGCCTGGCTGAGAACCTCTTTCAGTTTTTGCATCAAAGATTGTTCAAAACCGATGTCGTCCAAATTTAGGGAAATGCTGCCCTTGTCGAGAATTCGCATGACGATTTTTTCGCCATAAATCGTCGGCAAAGTCGAAATACGAATATCGACCTGCCGCCCCATGACTTTTATCTTGGTGCGGCCGTCCTGTGGAACCCGCCGTTCGGCAATGTCCAGTCCGCTTAAAATTTTTATCCTGGAAATGATACCGGCCTGCATTTTTTTGGGAGGCGGGGTAAATTCGCGCAGGATGCCGTCTACTCTAAAACGCACCTTGACGTCTTTTTCCTGTGGCTCGACGTGGATGTCACTGGCCCGGTCCTGAATTGCCTGCAACAGCATCAGATTAACGAATTTTATGGCCGGCGCATCAGCGGCCTGGATACGCAGAAAGTCTGTGTCCGAATCTTCGATCTCATCGCCAGGCTCAATCTCGAAATCAACCAGTTCTTTCATGCTTTCTTCTATATTGGCGCGCTGAGAATAGTATTTGTCGACCGCATTCTTTATTTCTGACAACGGCGCATACGAAATTTCGAATTGACAACCAATCTTTATCGTTATGGTTTCAATGGCGACAATATCGAAAGGATTTGCCATGGCAATGTTTAAAACGCCATCCTTCATATTAAATGCGAGCATATTGAAACGCCGCGCATACTCTTCCGGAATAGTTGCAATGACAATCGGGTCAACAAAGCCCAAGGCGGGAATATTAACCCGCGGGATGTTTTCCCGGACAACGCACTGCTCAATCCGATTATAACGGAGCCGATCCATTCCATTTTGGTCCGGTGGAGCAGATTGTGGAAGAACGGGCGTAGAAATAACCGGCTGGCTGATTGTTTTTGGACTGAATAATTTGTTATAAAAAGTCATGTCGCAGAGTTAATGACAAATATCGTACCAAGAGCGCCGTATGCCGCATAACAGATTGATTATTTGCTGTTTGGAAGTCATATGGGTGAAGTGTATGTAAAGTGCCGTGTCACAATATTAAGACGGAGGCTGCCCCCAAACAAACAGCACAACACGACGCAATGTCGCAATTTTATTACAGTGTGTTATAAGTGTGTCGCCGGGCGGCGATTATGGACGATGAAGGCGGTGTTTCTTTATTTTCAGATAAAGATTTTGGCGGGGAATGCCGATCGTGGCGGCGGCCCTTGAGATATTCCAATGGCATTTATCGAGAACAGACAATAAATAACTTTTCTCAAATGTTTTTTTTGCGGCGCTGTAATTTGATTGTTCGGTATCGGTGGTGAGCGTCGGGCCGGTCGGATTGGTGATATAATCCGGCAGGTCGGCGAATTTGATCGTCTCGGTATCGCTAAGGACGATGGCGCGTTCGATGATGTTTTCCAGTTCGCGAACATTGCCGGGCCAGTCGTAACGATTCAACATTGGGTTAAGCGCAGGATCGAGACCGGAGATCTTTTTATTATGTTGCTGGGCAAATTTTTGGATAAAATGCTGAATCAGCAAGGGCAGATCGTCTATCCGGTCTTTCAGGCTTGGAATGAAAAGCGAAATGACGTTGATACGGTAATAGAGATCATCGCGGAATTTCTTTTGTTTGATCTCTGTCAACAGGTCTTTATTTGTGGCGGAAATAAACCGCACATCCGAGCGAAGAATTTCAGTGCCGCCGACGCGTTGAAATGTCCGGCTTTGCAGAACTCTCAACAGACGCACCTGAAGCGCCGGGCTGGTTTCACCAATTTCATCGAGGAACAGGGTTCCTCCGTCAGCCTCTTCGAACACCCCTCGGGTGCGCTTATAGGCACCGGTAAAAGCGCCTTTTTCGTAACCGAAAAGGGTCGATTCCAGCAGGGTTTCTGGAATTCCACCGCAATTGATACTGATAAATTTGTTGTTTGATCGGCGACTCAACTGATGAATCGCCTGGGCTATCAATTCCTTGCCGGTGCCGGTTTCGCCGATCAGGAGAACGGTAGTGTCCAGCGGAGCGATTTTTTCGACCATTTTGTATAGTTCGAGCATTTTGGGACTATTGCCGATGATCGTGTTGACCCTGGTTTTAAAATCCATGCGACTGCGCAGGTAGCGATTTTCGTCACGTACGGCTTTGTTTTCAAGAGCCTTTTGGATGATAGCTTTCAGGGCCGCGAAGTCCTGATATGGTTTGGTGATATAATTTTCGGCCCCGGCCTTAATGGATTCAACGACGGTTGCCACATCGGTCTTGGCGGTTGCCATAATGACCGCCACATCCGGATCGAGACGGCGCAACTCCCGGAGTACTTCGAGGCCGTTCATTTTCGGGAGATTTATATCCAGGAGGACCAGATCAAAAAAATTGTTGCTGAATTTGTCAACCGCTTCCGTGCCACTGTAAGCCGCATCGAGCTCATAGCCTTCATCCTGAAGCAGTTCGATCAACGTCGCACAGATATAGCGATCGTCATCGACTATTATAATTCTTGTTTTGGTTTTGGACAAGGGTATTATTTTCCTGTCGGAAAAGAGATCAGACACTCAAATTCACCGCCCGGATGGGGCGAGAGTGAAAAATCTGAAATGTAAGGCCTGAAACAGAAGAACGCCCTGGTCAGCAGACGAAGTGCGGGACTTGCGGTCGGCGCGGCCTTGAGGGCGCTGAAAAAATCCGGATAACTAATCAATTCAATGAAAAGTGGTATTTCAATGGCGGCCAGACCGGGACCGGAGGTTGTCAGCTTAAGTAAAATTTGTTCGTCAAGGCAGGTGACAGAGATACCCAAAGTATGGGTATTATCGGGCTCCATCGTTTTGATCAAGGCGCTGATCGTGGCCAGTAATCCGGTCGAAAGATGAAGATAAGAAGCCTTGATAAATGGCTGGCTTTCCTGCATATCGATTGTTTTAGTGATTTTGTGTTTAAAATTCAGATCGGCATCGAGATATTTAATCTCGGTATTAATCAGGTTTTTAAGACTGATCGGCCGGATATCGTTGCTATTTAGATTATTGATCCGGTCGGCCAGATTGCCCAGAATATCCTCGATTTTGGCGACATTATCCAGAAGCGCCGGAAAGACCGGCGATTCCGGCATTTTATTCTGCAACAACTGACTACGCACTTTAATAATGGTCAGCGGATTGCTGATGTTGTGAACAATACCCGGGATCATCTGGCTGAGTGGAAAGATATCATCGTTCAGGATGTCCGGCTGTTGATCTTCAGGTGAACTGGAAATAGTTGTAATCATCGGTCCAGGAGTTGAGCCCTAATATTTTTAATAACTACGCTATTTATTTAACCCGCCAATATGCCCAAAATGACGGGAACACAAAACTTCATCGGAAAGTGGAAAACATATCAATGAAAAAAGCGGATAAACGACCGGCCGAATTTTTAGTCAAATTCTTTCCAGCGAATTTTCGGAATGTAGTAACTGACCTTGGATTTGGCCGGATACGAAATCGTACATTCGAAAATAAAGCTCTGGCCGGGTTCGATGGTCGCATCGGTCTGAACACCGCTGAGAAACATATGATAACCGCCGGCAACGATTACCGAGTCGGTCGCGATCAATTTGGTAGCATCGTCGAAAAGCTGTAAGGTGATCTGTGGAAAATCGGCACGGCGCACGCCATCGTTTTTAATTTTGCCGGTGTAAGTCGTCTTATCGTCAAAAATTTTGGTAGTGATCGGACCGTCGAGAACGCATTTGGCATGCGGTAGTTCGGCTTCGCGTGAAATGCGAACGTCGCCGGTGGCGATCGTTAGCTGGCCGATGTTGGTCTGGACGATAATTTTATCTATGTCTTCGTGGATAATCTTGCCTTTTACGACCGTGCCGTTTTTCAGGATGATTTCGTGCGTGATTTCCGGCACCGGCACCAGCCGGTTGATCTCTTTGCGGATTTCGGGAGTCGAGGTGCGTAGCTCAATATCCCGGATTTGCTGACGGATTTGGGCCATTTCCTTGCGTAACTGCTCGATACTTTTATCGGTTTCGAAGAATTTTTGGGCGGTGGTGTTTTTCGTTTTGGTCTGCTGAGCGAATGTTAATCCGGCCAGCAGGCTCAGAAAAAATATCAGTTTAAATTTGTTAGTGGTTTTCATTGGGCCCCCATCGCATTCATTTGGGCTTTAAGCGCGGATTGGCGAAGCAGGTTGAAAGCTTCCGGGTCACCGGTTTCGGCGGCCATCTTTGTCATTTCATCGAAGATTACGTATCCGCCCGGCTCTTCCATGACCGGCAGAAGTTGTTTAAAAGCATCCATGTTTTTGAATTTGGTCAGGGCCGTCAGGGCCTTTTTACGGGTTGCCAGTGGAAATTCAGGATTTTTGATAATTTCGACCAGGGCTGGAATCACCGCCGGATCTGTATAGTTGCCCATAGCCTGCGCCAGAACGTCTATCAGCACGAAATATTCTTCCCGGCTCTGATTAAGGGTCTCCAGCAGGGCCAGAATAACCCGCGATTCTTTGATATCACTGATTGATTTAATAGCAAAGTCGCGTAGTTCCAACTGCTGTTCCGGGTCGCTGAGCATGTCAATGAAAGTTTCGGTGATAAGCGGATTGCGCTTTTTGCCGAGAATTTCGAGGGCAAGCGACCGGATCGAAATTTTGACGCTGTTGTCTTTGGCGACGCTGAGTAAAATCGGAATGACGCGA
Organism: Fidelibacterota bacterium; assembly: GCA_043808945.1. Taxonomy (GTDB): domain Bacteria; phylum Fidelibacterota; class UBA2242; order UBA2242; family UBA2242; genus JAGNGI01. The sequence goes on from JAZDEI010000215.1 coordinate 12,985, forward strand.
TCGTCCGAAATCGAACCCAGCAATTTGGTCAGCGACTCCTGCATCTGGACGTAATTTTCTTTTTCGGACTGGTAAAGATTTAGCAATTGCTCGACCTGCATGCTGACATCGAGACTTTGCATTTTGCTCATCACCGCCGTCCGAAAATCGATATATTTTTTCTGGGCGGCGACCACACCACCGACCATTGCGGCAACATTCTCGGGTGTGGCGTGCTCCATTAAAGCCGTTGCAGTGGCGTTCAGCAGGGCATAATTCAGTCCGACCGACTGATTCATAAAATCGTGCATGATTTTGATAGCGTCGGGATGCTCGGTCTGTGCCATGGCCTGCAAAGCGGCAATGCGGGTTTCCATCGGTTGAAAGGGATCTTTATAAATTGCAATCAGGTCTTCGATAGTTTCGACTTTACCTTTGTTATAATCAACCCGCAATTTTTCGATGTCTTTGGTGTCGATAGTGGCCATCTTTGGCGCACAAGACACCAGACAGCCAAAAACTAACAGCAGTATAATTGTGTGTTGTGCTTTCATGTATTGTTTCCGCATTTCATTTATCTTAACTGATTTTAGAACATCTTTGTTTTTTAATCAAGCAAAAACTCCGGATTTTCGCGATTGTCAGCCGAAGTCGCGATTGGCCAGTAGCAGAGACGCAGGTCATTTCCATCAAAATGCGCAAATGTAAAGTACTTCATCCAGTCGCCCAGATTCAGAATAGCCCCGTTATTCTGGCGGACATCGGTTGGCAGATGAAAGTGGCCGGTAATGACATAATCGGCGCCCGCCGCTAATTTGGCCTGGCCATAAGTGATAATTTCCTGCCGGTCCGATTCTTCCAGGGCGGGACTGCGCATGGTCAGGCGCCGGCTTTTACCGGAAATATAGGCCGCCAGCCGCATGGCGTAATCGGGATGAACATGCCGGAAAAGACGAATGCTGATCTTGCTCCTGAAAATCCGGCGCATTAAACGATAGCCACGGTCGCTGTGCAGGATGCCGTCGGCGTGTGTCAGATGAAAATGTTTTCCGGAGATAACAATATCGATTGGGCGGTAATGCACCTGAATTCCGAGTGAGGCGGTAAAAAATTTACCGGCCCAGTAATCGTGATTCCCGCCGAGGAAATGCAGTTCGCATCCGGCCGAAACCGTCTCACGCAGTTGACACAAAACCGGGAAAAAACGACTCGGGATAACATAATGGTACTCAAACCAGAAATCGAACATATCGCCGAGAATGTACAGAATACTGCGGGTGCGCCGGACTTCCGCCAGGAAAGCGAACAGGCGCTCGCGTTTGACACTTTCTTCCGGGCCATCGTTGAGATGCAGGTGAACGTCGGAGATAAAGTACACATTCAGACTCATTCAGGTTGAAATTTAAGCGAACAGAAAGATTATCAAAAGAGTAATTCCGGGGCACAGGCGGCCGCCCAAATTTCTTTTTGTGGGAAAAAACGACAGGTCGTTTCCGAAAAATAAAAAACAGCGCTCTTCGTCCGGTCGATCAAAACCGTCATGTAGCGACGATGACGCCTCCCGTGGCATTAAATTTGACTACTAACGTGAGAGGCGGAAAATTGTCGGCCAAATAAATGAATAATTAAAAAGGCGGAAAATATGCAGGAGACGGTGTTAGTCATCAATCCCGGTTCAACTTCGACAAAGATTGGGCTTTTTAACCGAAAAGGAGCATTGCGGGTCGAAAATATCGACCACACCGGAACTCAGATTGGCAGAATGCCGTCGATCTCTGACCAGTTGCCTCTGCGGATCGAAATCGTCGAAAGCACTTTCAAATCCTGGTTGACAGATGAACGTTTGATGGCAGTCGTAGGGCGTGGCGGCCTGCTCAAACCCTTACGCGGTGGCGTTTACAAAATTACTGACGCTATGATTGCAGATGCGATTGGCTGTAAGTACGCCTCTCACGCCAGTAATCTGGGTGCTCCGATTGCTGTCGAAATCGCCCGCGAGTTCAATGTTCCGGCCTTTGTCGTCGATCCGGTTACGGTCGACGAATTGAGTCCGGAAGCGCGCATATCGGGCGTGCCGGAAATCGAACGTCTTAGCCGCCAGCACGCTCTTAACATCCGGGCCTGCGCGCGTAAGGCCGCTGAAAAATTAAACCGCCCATTGGCCGGACTCAATTTTATAGTCGTGCATCTGGGCGGCGGCATCAGTGTTGCGGTAGTATCCGGTGGCCGTGTAATCGATTGTAACAACGCCCTGCTTGGGATGGGTCCGTTCTCGCCGGAACGGGCGGGGGCACTGCCGCTAGAGGGCTTATTGAATCTGGCCTATTCCGGTCAATACACCAAAACCGAGCTGAAAACCAAGCTATCCAAGCAAAGCGGTCTGCTGGCGTATCTTGGCACCAACGATGTGCGCGAGGTCTGGAGACGTATTCATACCGGTGATGAAAAAGCAGCGCTGATATTCCGGGCGATGATTTACCAGATCGGCAAAGAAATCGGTGCCATGGCGACTGTTTTGAATGGCAAGGTCGACCGGATAATCGTTACCGGCGGCCTGGCACATAGCGCGGAGACTGTCGATCTGATTCGTGAAAGAGTCGGTTTTATTGCGCCGCTGATCGTTTTTCCGGGTGAAAATGAGATGGAGTCGTTAGCCGAAGGCGGTTGGCGGGCGCTGGACGGACTTGAAGAAATTTTGATTTACGAGAACGTTTAAGCCGGAGATATAAAATGATTCGGAATTATATGGAAATGTTTGGGGCGGTCAGGAATTTAACGGTGAAGCGCACCCTGTCGATCGCCATGGCGGAAGACAGAAGCGTACTGGAAGCCGTTAAAATTGTAACTGAAAACAAGATCGCTGACGTGTTGCTGACCGGTGATCCGGCTAAAATCCGGGAATGCGCTGAGCAGGTCGGTTATCCGGTACGGAATGCAGAAATTATTCCGGCGTTTGGCGAAGAGGACGCCGCCTTCCGGGCGATCGAGCAGGTTCGGCTGGGGCGGGCGGGTATATTGATGAAAGGCCACATTTCAACACCGGTTCTGATGAAAGCCGTTCTCAATAAAGAGACCGGCTTGCGGAAAGGTGCGGTGCTCAGCCATGTCGCCGTTGCCGAAATTCCGACTTACCATAAATTGTTATTGGTGACAGACGGCGGCATAAACATTAATCCCGATCTGGAAACGAAAAAAGCCATTCTCCGGAATGTAATTTGCGTTACGGAAAAGTTAGAGATAACCGAACCTAAGATTGCCGCTCTGTGCCCGATCGAGCAGGTCAATCCGAAAATTCCCGAGACGGTCGATGCCGCTACCCTGCAAACTATAGCCGAGAAAGGTGAATTCGGCCGCGCCATTGTTGAGGGGCCAATCGCAACCGACGTGGCGCTTTCCGCAAAAGCCGCGGAACGGAAAGCCCTGCATAGCCGAATTGCCGGCGACACCGACGTTTTTCTCGTACCGAACCTCACCTGTGGCAATGCCATCCTGAAATTGCTGATGTATCTGGCTAACGCCAAAGTCGGTGGAGTGGTTATCGGGGCCAACGTGCCGATAGTCTTGCTTTCACGGGCAGACGATTCGGAAGAAAAATTAAATTCCATGGTGCTGGCAATTTTAGTGAGCGCCTGATCGCGAACTAACTCCGCCCCACAATTGATCTCAAAGAAAAGCATTTTCGCCGGATTTTGTAAATTGCGGCGCATTGAGAAATTTGTTTGAATTAAAAGGGAAAGACATGTATCTCGAAAAATTAAGCAAAGCCGGCGCGGATTTCCTCGGTGTAAAATATCCGATTATCTGCGGCGCGATGACCTGGGTGAGCGATTTTAATCTGGTGAAAGCTGTCAGCGAAACAGGAGTTTTTCCGGTTCTGGCGGGCGGAAACCTGCCGCCGGATTTATTTGAGAAGGAAGTTGATAAATGCATCACTGGTTTGCAGGGGCCGTTTGCGGTCAACCTGATCACGATTGCGCCGAACTTCCGGGTACATTATGAAATATTACAGAGCCGGAATGTGCCGTTTGTCGTCTTGGCCGGCGGCATTCCTCGTCGCCAGGATATTGAGGGACTGCGCTCGCACGGCAAACGCACCATGTCTTTTGCGCCGGAAGAAAGCATTGCCCGCCAACAAATTGAGTACGGTATCGACGCTCTGATCCTGGAAGGCAGTGAGGCCGGCGGACATATCGGATATGTTTCGCTGACCATATTGCTTCAGCAGGTGCTGTTTAAAATAAAAGAGGTTCCGATCTTTGCCGGTGGCGGAATCGCCGATGGTCGGATGATTGCTCATTTGTTACTTATGGGGGCGGCTGGCGTGCAACTCGGAACCCGCTTTGTCCTGACCGAAGAATGTCAGACGCACCCGAATTTCAAGTTGGCCTTACTGAGAGCCAAGGCCCGCCAGGCGATTGCCACGCCGCAATACGATTCCAAGCTGCCGGTCGTCGCCGTCCGGGCCATAAAAAACAAAGGCACGGAAGAATTTGGCAAACTGCAACTCCGTTTACTACAGGAAATAGAAGCCGGTCAAATTACTCGCGAGAATGCTCAATATGAGGTTGAAAAATTCTGGGTGGGCGCATTGCGGCGGGCGGTTATAGATGGCGATGTCGAATCCGGTTCGCTGATGGCGGGGCAAAGCGTCGGACTGATCGATGAGGTTCTGCCGATGAAGGTCATGATTGAAAAGTTGGTCGAGCAGGCGGAAGAGGAGTTGGAGAAAGCTCGAAGCCTGTTTTCTATCTGAGAGGAATAACAACAACGCAACGACAGATCGGTTGTAATAAGATTGCTGCCGTGCCGAAAGGTGCTTATTTAATCAGCAGGCATTTTCGGGTAGTGCTATATGTCGGAGTCTCAAGTCTGTAAAGATACGTTCCGGACGGCTG
>JAZDEI010000216.1:0-9086 GCA_043808945.1 Fidelibacterota bacterium
GGGCGTCGCGAACAATTGGGGATTGAAGAGGTTTCGTTTCAACCGGATTTAAAGGCACTGGAGAATAAGGCTTTTCTCAACGGATTGGTGGCGCGTGGTGCGAAATTATGCGTCAACGAAGAAATTGCGGACGAATTTATCAGTGTCGGTTGTAAGATCGATTATCTCTCCGAAGAGGCCATCGAACGCGCCGCCGTGATTATCGATTGTTCTCCGGGAGACGAGCCATTGCGGAATAAAACCGCGACTTATGCCCGTTGGGCTGGCAGTCTGAAATTTTTCATTGCGCAATCGCGGGCAGCCGGTTTCGGTCTGGATTATGCTTACGGAATCAATGATGAAGCTTTGGTTCAAGGGGAAACTCAGTTCGTGCGGATCGTTTCGTGCAATGCGCACAATATTGCATCGTTAGTTAAAACTTTGGCCTTCGATGAAAATAAGGAAAATTTCTTAGATTGGGGGCGGTTCGTTTGCATTCGCCGCGCCAGTGACATCAGCGAGGATAAACAATTCATTCCGGCGCCCCAGATCAGTCTGCATAACAACGAAAACTATGGCACGTATCAGGCTTTCGACGCGGCCTCGTTATTTCGGACGGTCGGGATCGGCGTCGATCTATTTTCATCAGCCCTGAAAGTCAATTCGCAGTACCTGCACATGGTGCATTTTGATATAAAGCTGAAACGAGCCATTACTTTACCGAAGGTAATCAATAAACTCGAAAGTAATCCTCTGATTGCTTTGACCAATAAGACCCAATCCAGCCTGGTTTTTGCCTTTGCCCGCGATATGGGATTTCTGGGCCGTATCATCAATCAGTCGATCGTCGTCGTGCCTAGTTTGAACGTCAAAGGCGATAACGAGATCATGGGATTCTGTTTTTCACCGCAGGACGGCAATTCCGTTCTCAGCTCGATCGCGGCCGCAGTCTGGTATTTCTACCCGCACTCATATAAAGAGAAACTACAGAACCTGAACGATCTGATCTTTGCCGAAGTCTGAAATAAATTCTGAATAATTCACCACAGAGCACGCTGAGAACGCAGAGAATAATTAATGATCAAATACTTGGAATCATTTTGGATGTTAAAAATAAAATTTACTAAATGCTCTCTGCGCCCTCTGCGAACTCAGCGGTTTATGAATAAAAAAGGCTAAATATGCTGATAGAACAAATTATTACGCGGCAATATGCCGAAAACGTTTGGCTGATCGGCGACCCGAGCACCCGTCAAGGCTTGATTATCGATCCCGGCGATCAAGCCAGTGAAATTATAAGTAAAATCACTGAACTGCAGCTGCAACCGCTGGCAATTTTAAACACGCACGGCCATCCCGATCACCTGGCGGCGGCGGCCGAGTTGCAGAATCATTTCGGGATTCCTTTCTACATTCACGCGAATGAAGCGACGACTTATGCAACCGCCATTCCATTCGGACAAATGCTGGGAATAAACATTATACATTTACCGGAGAAAGTGATTTATATACAGAACGAAGAGGCGCTCGCATTCGGACTATTTAAAGTTGCAGTAATCACGACACCCGGACACACGCCCGGCAGTGTGTGTTACCTGATCGACGGCCGGCTTTTTGCGGGCGATACGCTTTTCCGGAATTCGGTTGGCCGCGTCGATTTCCCGGGCGGTTCCTGGTCGCAGATGGAGAGCAGTCTGCATAAACTTAAGATTCTACCTCCGGAAACCGAAGTCTATCCCGGCCATGGATCTAATACTACAATCGCTCACGAACTGCGTCATAATCCATACATGAGAAAAAATATTTAGCGATGAAAACCGGCGGCCTGCAGCGCAACTTTATCGATTTTGTCGAGGATAACCGCTTCCTGGATGGCGTTCAAACGGTTATCCTGGCAGTTTCCGGCGGAGTCGATTCCATGACGCTCCTGAGTCTTTTTGCAACTTGTGCCGCTCGCTGGAATATTGATATTATCGCGGCTCATTTCAATCATCAATTACGCGGCGTGGAAGCTGAGCGGGACGAGAAATTGGTTAAAGATTACTGCGCTGAACACCAGATACCGTTCGTTGCCGAAAGCGCGAAGGTCCGGGCATTTGCCCGTGAGAAGCGGATTTCGCTTGAGATGGCCGGGCGTGAATTACGCTACGCCTTTTTCCGGAAAGTCGCTGCTAACTACCCGGATTCCGTAATCGCTACCGCGCATACAATCGACGATCAGGCTGAAACGATCATGTTGCGAATGCTGAAGGGGAGCGGTCTACAGGGACTGTCCGGCATTCCGCTGAAAAGAGAAATTATTATCCGACCTCTGCTCTTTGTCAAGAAAAGCGAATTGTATGATTATGCCAGGACGATGAAATTACCGTTTCAAGAAGACCGGACTAATTTTTTAATCGACTGCGATCGTAATGTGATTCGCAACCGGATTCTGCCGGAAGTGAAGCAAAGGCTGAATCCGCAGATCGTGACAACCCTCGCGGCTCTGGCGCAAAATCTGGCCGAAGCCCACCAATTTATCGCCGACACTGCCAGCCAGGCGCTGATGACTTTGATCGTCAACACCGATACCAACCAAATAGTACTTGAAATTTCTGGTCTTAAAACCTATTTTATCGGCATTGAAAAGGAGATAATCTGGCAATGTCTGCAACGCCTGGCGAGCGATATTCAACCCTTGAGCCATAAACGAATGAACAATCTGCTGGAATTAGTCAATAACGGGCAGTCGGGGCGACAGGTTTTACTTTCCCATGGAATAACCGTCATGATCGACCGGGGGCGCTTGATTTTGCGGCGCAAGCAAAAAGACGATTGGCCGGAAACTACCGTTCGACCCGGCCAACCGGTCGAAAACGAATATTTTTACTTTAACAGTGAGCCGGTCGATGTTGCCCGGTATCAACGCCAGGCGCACCGGTCTGCGACGGAATTCGTCGATATCGATCGGGTCGGCGAAAATTTGTATCTGCGGCATTGGCGGCATGGCGATAAAATGACACCGCTGGGCATGCAACAATCCCGGAAAATCAGCGATCTTTTCGTGGATTTGAAAATTCCGCGTCACCGCAAGAGCAATATCCCGATTCTGACAAGCGATGATAAAATCGTCTGGCTATGCGGTCTGATTATTTCCGAGGAATTCAAGATAACTTCAACTACTAAAACCGCTTTAAAATTAAATTATAAGGAAAAACAATCATGAAAAAAATCCTGACCCTGGATGATACCTACGGACAATATTCCGGCCAGGTGCTTGAAGAATTACTGACCGCCGAACAGATCGACTGGCGGATAACCGAGATGGGCGCGGAAATTTCTGCCAAATATCAGGGCAAAATCCCGATCTTTATCGGAGTGCTGAACGGCAGTTTTATCTTTTTCTCCGATATTTTCCGCAAACTGAGCATCGATGGAGAAGTGGATTTCATCAAGATTTCATCTTATGCCGACCAGACCAAGTCAAGTGGAACTGTGCTGTTGTTAAAAGATATCAGCTGCAATATAACCGGCCGGGATGTCATCATTATCGAAGATATTATCGATTCGGGTCTATCTATTAAATTTCTCAAACGCCGGCTTGAGGAGAGCAATCCCAGTTCGGTACGCGTGGCCGCTTTTTTAATGAAGGAAAGCACCAAAGTCGATTTTCCGATCGACTTTCTCGGTTTTAGAATTCCGGATAAATTTGTCGTGGGATACGGATTGGATTTAGCCCAAAAACTACGCAACTTAGAATCGGTTTACGCTTTTAAGTAGAAATAAGGAAACAGTTAAATTATGGAAGAAGATAAAAAGTTAAATAAAAACCTCAATCGTAAAAATTCCGGTGGAAAAAAAGCACCCCGGCGGGCCAGTAAGAATACGCCGGAGACGTCCAGCAAGAACAAGGATGAATTCCGCTGGAAAAAAGCCTCGCGGACTTCGCTGCTGTGGATCGTCATCATTGTCAGTTCGATGCTGTTGATGCAAATTCTCGGGCGTGGCGGTCAGGAAGAAGTCATCGTCACTTATTCTCAATATAAAGATTTGCTGACCCAGAATCTGATCGGTTCGGCCATTATAATCGAGAATGAATTTCACGGTACTTTGACTAAGAAAGTCCCGCTTATGATTGGCACGCGTTCGGTCGAGGTGGAGAAATTCATCGTCAATCTGCGAATTATCAACGATGAAACGCTCAAGAAATGGGACGAGTCCGGCATCAAATATGATTTCAAGGAAAAGAATACGAAGTGGACCAACTTTTTCATGAATATTCTGCCATTTGCGTTCGTCATTTTGATTACACTGTTCTTTTTGCGAAGGATGCAGGGCCAAAATAACAAAGGCATTTTCGGATTCGGCAAAAGCAAAGCCAAGCTCTGGACCAGCGATCGCCCGAAAATCAGTTTCAATGATGTCGCCGGATGCAACGAGGCTAAGGAGGAATTACAGGAAATTATCGAATTCCTGAAAATGCCGTCCAAATTCTCCCGGCTCGGCGGTAAAATTCCGAAAGGTGCGTTGCTCCTGGGCCCGCCCGGAGCCGGAAAAACCCTCCTGGCGAAAGCCGCCGCAGGCGAAGCCGGAGTGCCGTTTTTCAGTATCAGCGGCGCCGATTTCGTGGAAATGTTCGTAGGAGTCGGAGCCTCCCGTGTGCGTGATTTGTTCGAGCAGGGTAAGCGTAGCGCGCCCTGCATTATTTTCATCGACGAAATTGATGCGGTCGGGCGGCATCGCGGCGCCGGATTGGGCGGCGGTCACGATGAACGTGAACAAACCTTGAATCAGTTATTGGTCGAAATGGACGGATTCGATGAGAACACGAATATCATTATTCTGGCGGCGACCAACCGCCCGGACGTACTCGACTCAGCGCTGTTGCGGCCGGGGCGTTTCGACCGGCAGATCGTCGTCGATGTCCCGGATTTGGTCGGGCGCGAAGGTATTCTGAAAGTCCATGTTAAGAATATCCCGTTGGCCGAAGATGTTAACCTGTCGATCGTTGCCAAAGGCACTCCCGGTCTGGTCGGCGCCGATCTGGCGAATCTGGTGAACGAAGCCGCATTGCTGGCAGCCCGTAAAAATAAAAAAGCTGTCGAGATGGCCGACATCGAAGAAGCTAAAGATAAAGTGATGATGGGCGTCGAACGCAAGAGTCTGCACATTTCCGAACAGGAACGTAAACTCACCGCTTACCATGAATCCGGGCACGTTCTCGTGGCAGTTAATATTCCGGAGGCCGATCCGATCCACAAGGTAACGATCGTACCGCGCGGAAGGGCACTCGGCATTACGCATCAGTTGCCGATGGATGAACGGCATAATTACTCGCGTTCGTACATCATGGGACGGCTCGGAATCCTGCTCGGTGGGCGCGCCGCAGAAAAACTTATTTTCAACGAATTGACTACGGGCGCGGGTAATGACATCGAGACCGCAACCGAATTGGCTCGCAAAATGGTTTGTGAATGGGGGATGAGCGACCAGCTTGGACCATTGACGTTCGGCAAAAAAAACGAGGAAATATTCCTTGGCCGGGAAATTGCCACACACCGTGATTTCAGCGAAGACACCGCCAAGCTGATCGATTCAGAGGTTCGTAAAATCGTCGAAAATGCTGAACAACAAGCCTGTGAAATTCTGAAGAAAAATCTGGACTTGTTGAAGATCATGGCCGAAACTCTGCTGGAAAAAGAGGTCATGGACAGCACTGAAATAGCCAAGATTATCGCGGATGCCCGCGGTGAAGCTGCCGTTCCGCAGATCGAGGGACAGGTGGATAGCAAGATCAATCCGTCTAAAAAAGTTGGAACCGGTAGCCGGCGAAAACCCAAAAAAGAAGAAGGAAACAGTTCTGCTTAGGCGCATAAAAAACGACGATAGAGCGCATTTAATGGCCGAGATGGAGTCGATTTCCGTCGATCCTGCCGGTCTTCGGATTATGGCGCTCAAGAGCGATTGTTACATTTTCAAAACGGATCCGATTTCCGTGCCCGCCGCCAATATATTAAAACAACAGATTTTATCGGTCGGTGGAGATTGCGCCGTTTCGCGGGATGTAGCGACCGGCAAAGCGCCTGCCACGCCGGTCATCCTGATGGCTACGCAACGCCAGTATGAACGTTTGACCGAAAGCCTGAAGGAGCAGTATTTCGGTCTTAGTGAACTCGGTGCCGAGATCGGGCAATACTTTGAAACAGTGGCGCGGCCGCGGCACTTTCAGATCGGTAGAAACCGCTACGATCCCGGGCGGAAAACCTTGATTATGGGCATTCTGAACGTGACTCCCGACTCATTTTTCGACGGCGGTCAGTACACCGGAGTTACAGTAGCCGTCCAGGCCGGCATCCAAATGGAAGCGGATGGCGCCGACCTGATCGACATCGGCGGTGAATCGTCCCGCCCCGGCTCAGAACCGGTTTCAGTCGAGGAAGAAATTGCGCGTATTCTGCCGGTTCTGGTTGAATTGAGTCGCCGGGTGAAAATCCCGATTTCGGTGGATACTTATAAATCTCCGGTAGCGGAGCGGGCTTTACAATCCGGAGCGGCCATCATCAACGACATCAGCGGATTGAATTTCGATCCGGCGATGGCGGCAGTGATTGCAAAACACCATGCCGGGGTTATTCTGATGCACATTCAGGGTACACCGAAAAATATGCAGGTCGATCCGCATTACGAAAATCTGATCGATGAAATCCTGAATTATTTACAACGGTCGGTTGAAAATGCCAGGCAGGCCGGCATTGACCAGTCGAAAATCATTATCGATCCGGGTATTGGTTTCGGAAAAACTCCGGCCGATAATTATCGGATTTTGCGTTATCTCTCGGAGTTCCGGTCGCCGGGTTTTCCGGTGCTGGTCGGGCCGTCACGGAAATCATTTATCGGGCAGATTCTGAATTTACCGCCGGCGGAACGGTTGGAAGGCACGCTCGCAGCAGTCGCGGCCGCAATTATCAACGGCGCCGATATTGTCCGTGTACACGACGTAAAAGCTGCTATCCGGGCGGTTAAAATCGCCGACGCAATTAAGGGGAAAGAGTGAAATGACTCTCTTTACGATCAAATTTCTAAGCGTTACGCTTTGGGATATCGTCGATATAATCCTGGTTTACGTGATTCTGCTCAAACTCTACCAGTTTTTCAAAGGTTCGCGGGCTTCGCAGATGCTGATCGGACTGGCGATTATTCTGATGCTGTCGTTTTTGGCTCGCACTTTGAATTTGCAGAGCCTGGCTTGGATCATGAGCCACCTGCAGACGATCTGGGTGATCGCGTTTGTCATAATATTTCAACCGGAACTGCGCCGAATTTTGATCTATATTGGCCAGAGCCGGTTAATCAGACGCTTTTTAAGCGAATCGAAATCCAAGACGATCGAGGCCGTCATGGAAGCCTCCCGGGAATTGATCAGGCGTAAATGGGGGGGCTTGTTCGTTCTGGCGCGGGAAGTCGGCCTGAAACCGATTAAAGACCGGGCAACGACCATCAATGCTGAAGTCTCGGCCAATCTGCTGGTTTCGCTCTTCAATCCGGGATCGCCTCTGCACGATGGAGCAGTCTTGATTCAGAATGACATCATTGAGGCCGCCGGTTGTATTTTACCATTGTCGGACAGCCCGGATCTGGATCCGCAAATGGGGACCCGCCATCGGGCTGCACTCGGCATCAGTGAAGAATCAGATGCTGTGGTGGTTGTCGTTTCTGAAGAGACTCAAAAAATCGCGGTTTCTTATCAAGGTATGTTCTATCGCAGTGTAGACGAAGATACGCTCAGAGCATTACTGAATAAATTATTTTTTACCGGTAATTCGAAAGGATAGGCTCGTTAGCGGAAATACCTCTGCCGGCAAAATATTCATGATATTCCGAAAATCCTTCATTTTATTTTTTAGTTTGTTGCTATTCAACCAGGTGACTACCTATTGTCAGAGCATAACTGGCGAAATTCAGATTAATGAACACTGGCAGAGTTCGACCATCTGGCAATGGCAGGCGGAGATTCCGGCACCCGTCATAAGCCTTGTTACCGAAAATGGCATTGTGGCAAACCGGGTCGAAATACCGGGGCTGGAAAATACGGCACCGGTCGGCTATCCGCTTTTGCCGGTTTACCGGAAATTGTTCAACGCCTTGCCGGATGAAATTTCGTTTCAATTACAAACCGTTGAAGGTAATGTCGAACAATTATCGGCATCTATCGAAGTATTTCAGGATACTCCGCTCGATGACAACGCACATACATCTTCGGAAACCACCGTAAAAGCGGTTACGTATACGACGTATCCGGCCCGACTCGTGACAGTCGATTTTCTCGGCTATTTCAAAGGCGCGCCGCTTACTCGGGTCAGCATTTATCCGTGCCAACTTTTAGATAAGGGGCGGCAACTGAAAACCTGTACTAAAATGTCCGTGCAGGTGCAGATCAAACCCGGAACACGTCTCGCGAGCAACGGCCTATCTGGAGAAAGCCAGGTGTTGAATTCACTGGATATTTCGGAAGGCGCGGTTCGCCGGATTCCGCAAATAAAGCTGGCAAAAACAGCCGCGCTTTTTTCTGCGGGTCAGATATTGGCCAGGATAACGGTTACCGAAGACGGAATCTATCGCTTATCCCGGAGATGCTTAGCCGACAGCGGCATTAACTTAAAAAATATCGACCCGCGAACATTTCGGCTGTATAATCATGATTATGAGGTGCCGATTTTCGTTTCCGGTGAGTCGGACGGCGTTTTTGACAGCGGTGATTATATTGAGTTTTTCGGTCGGCGAAACCACAACAGCGTGGCTGACTACGAATACGATCCGTTCAGCGATAAAAATGTATACTGGCTGACCTGGGGCAATGAGTACGGTTTGCGCTATGCTGAAGAATCTGCCCAGCCAACTGTCGATTTGGATAATGCCATCGTTCCGACCAATTATTTATCGACGGCTCACATCGAAGTCAACAGCGCATTTCACAGGCTCGGGCAGGTCGATACCGATCAGCCGACATATACCAGGGATCACTGGTTTTTTGACGATGGAATCAATGGTGGAACGACTCGCCAGTATACCTTCGAATTGTCGTACCCGGATTTGAACACGATTAATAATTTTGAAGTCCGGGTGGCGAT
>JAZDEI010000217.1:0-4138 GCA_043808945.1 Fidelibacterota bacterium
ATTCACGGACAGGATTTCTGGGATAAACGTTCGCTGGATCAGAGCATGGCCGTCAGTGAAAACGACTTTCAACAGCTCGAAAAATTACCGCATGTCACCCAGGTTGTACCGCGGCTCGAATCGTTTGCGCTGGTCTCGTACGGCAATGTCACTAAAGTCGCCTCGCTGATCGGCGTCGATCCGTCGAAAGAAGACAGTATGACTCACCTGAGTTCGAAGATTGTTTCGGGCCAATACCTGATCACTGCTTCCGATGGCGTTTTAATTGCCGAAGGTCTGGCGGAATTAATGAAAGTCGCCGTCGGCGACAGCATCGTCGTTTTCGGTCAGGGATACCAGGGCGTGACAGCCGCCGCGCTTTTACCGGTCAGCGGCATCGTGAAATTCAATTTACCAAGCCTCAATAAAACCTTCATCTACCTCAGTCTCAACCAGGCCCAATGGCTGTTTGGCGCCGAAGAACGATTGACTTCGGTTTCACTGATGCTGGATAATGCTGTCAATATCGGCACTGTCATAAAGGCCGCCCGTCAGATTTTCGGTTCCGGGTATGAACTGATGATCTGGGACGAGATGATGCCGGAACTCGTCCAGTCAATCGCGGCTGACAATGCTGGCGGTGTCATCATGATGATAATACTTTATGTCGTGATCGGATTCGGTATCTTTGCCACCGTGATGATGATGACAGCCGAGCGCCAGCGCGAATTCGGCGTCCTTATCGCAGTCGGGATGAAAAAGCGTATCCTGATGATCGTCACAGCGATTGAAACCCTGTTCGTTTCGTTTATCGGCGTGATCGGCGGCGGACTGTTCAGTTTGCCGATCCTTTACTATTACTATCTCCATCCGTTAAAAATAACCGGCAAGGCCGCGGAGGCGTTCCAGGCATTCGGATTCGAAGCCATCATGCCGTTCTCATTGAAACCCGAGATATTCACCGAGCAAATATCCATCACGCTGGTAATCGCCATCTGTTCGGCGCTTTACCCGATTCTCTTCATTCGCAAACTCAAAGCCGCCGATGCTCTGCACGGTTAGAATAAGGAATCAATCTCATGCTGTTCAGTTTAGCCTGGAAAAATGTCTGGCGCAATAAGAAGCGCAGCCTGATTATCCTGGCGGCCATCGCCGTCGGACTTGGCAGTGGTCTGTTCGCCAGCGCGGTCATGTACGGAATGTGGGATTCGACCGTCAACACCAGTATTAACCGCGACCTCGGCCATATCCAGATTCACACGGCGGTCTTCCAGCAGGATGCCCTGATCGGAAATTTTATTCCCGACTTTAACGCTGCGGTAACCATTATTAGAAACGAACCGGCGGTGGTCGGTGTGACCTGCCGGACGATCATCGAAGGCATGGCGTCTTCGGCGACCTCTTCATCTGGTGTAAAAATTCTCGCTATCGATCCGACTATTGAAAAAACCGTATCCGATCTTTACACAAATATGATCGACGGTCAGTACTTCGACACCGAAAAAAGCAATCCCATCGTCATCGGCAAAACTTTAGCCGGGAAGCTCGACCTGCATCTCAATTCCAAAATCGTGCTGAGTTTTCAGGGGCCCGACGAATCGATTATCTACAATGCCTTTCGGATCGTCGGAATTTTCGATACCGAATCCTCAATTTTCGATGGTACCAATGTCTTTATCCGCCAAAACGATCTTTTCAGTCTGCTCGACGTTCAGCCATTCGTTCATGAAATCGCGGTGCGGCTAAATACTATCAAGAATCTCGAACCGGCATTGCTCACCGTTCAGACTGCCCTGCCAACTCTGAAAGTCGAAAGTTGGAAAAAACTGGCCCCGGAATTAAGCCTGATGTACGACCTGCTGACCCTTTATCTCAATGTTTTCCTGGGCATAATTTTATTCGCGCTATTGTTCGGAATAACCAACACGATGCTGATGGCGGTCATGGACCGCGTCCGGGAATTCGGTGTTCTGATAGCCGTCGGTTTGAAGCGCAAAAAGTTAGCGGTTCTGATTATGCTGGAAACGATCGTACTTTCCATCAGCGGCGGAGCGGTCGGGATTTTGCTCGGCGTAATTTTAATCCGGATATTCGCGGCGACCGGAATAAACCTGGCCTTTTTAGCGAAGGGATTATCCAGTCTCGGCGTCAGCAGTATGCTTTACCCGTCGTTGCCATTTTCCACATACCTGACATTGACCGGGATGATAATCGTCACCGCGATTCTGAGCGCGATTGTTCCTGCACGCAAGGCGATTAAGTTGAATCCGTCCAGCGCCATCCGAACTTACTAAGTACAAGGAGCACCCATGTCATTAATCGAATTGAAAAATATCAGCAAAATCTATAACGAGACCAAAGTCCCAGTAACGGCTTTGCGGGATGTTTCAATGTCAATTGAGAAAGGCGATTTCGCCGCAATCGTCGGACCATCCGGTTCGGGCAAGACCACGGCTTTGAACATCATCGGCGGGCTGGATATACCCAGCGCCGGAGAAGTGATTATTGATGATAAAAACCTGGCCGATCTGAAATCCGAAGCGCTGATCAATTTTCGTCTGCATCATATCGGATTCGTTTTCCAGGCTTATAACCTGATCCCGGTCTTCACGGCGCGAGAAAATGTCGAATTCATCATGCTTTTGCAAAAAATGCCCAAAGCCGAACGGAATCGACGTGCCGTGGAATTGCTGACCGCCGTCGGACTGAGTGACCGTCTCGACAGCCGCCCGTCCGAACTCTCCGGCGGACAGCAACAGCGCGTCGCGGTTGCCCGTGCTCTGGCTTCACATCCGTCTTTTGTGCTGGCGGACGAACCGACCGCCAATCTGGATTCGGCTTCTGCGCTCAGTCTCCTGCAAATCATGGAAGCGCTGAACCACGATTATCAAATGACATTCGTCTTCTCGACCCACGACCCGCGCGTCATCAAACGGGCGCACCGGGTAATTACCCTGGAAGACGGCCAAATCGCGTCGGACGTTATCAATCAGAATGCGCATGATGATTAAACGCCTTCTTGCGGTGCTTTTCCTGCCGCTATTGATGCAGGCCGGCACATCAAATCTGGCAGTCAGCGGTTACCTGAAATCGCTGATATTAACGGAAAAATATCCGCAACAATCCGACTGGCAGGCTGACAATCTCCTGCATGGCCGGCTGAATCTGAAATATTATGCCGGGCAATCGCTGACCGGCGCTCTGGAATGTCGTTTCCGGCAATATGCCGGCGCTTCAGTGCGTAAAAATTACATTACCGCCGATCAGATCAAAAGCCCGCAAGGCCTGATAGACCTCGACTGGTTGCTGTATGATAAAAAATCGGTAATCGGTTACGGCGAAATCGACCGACTCTGGATCGACTGGACCGCCGCCAAATTCCAGGCAACCGTCGGCCGTCAACGCATCGCCTGGGGCACAAGCTGGGTCTGGAATCCAACCGATTTGTTCAACCCGGCCTCGGTGCTTGATTTTGATTACGAGGAACAACCGGCGATCGACGGCTTGCGCTTGCAGTATTACACCGGGGCTCTTTCCAAAATGGAATTCGCCGTCAAGCCTGATAAAAAATTGGATCGCACCATTGCTGCCGGACTGTACAAATTCAATTTCCGGAATTACGATTTCAATCTGTTGGCCGGAATCCGCAATTTCCGCTGGGTCGCCGGACTCAGCTGGGCGGGTGACATTTACAAGGCCGGTTTCCGGGGAGAAGTAACCTGCAGTCGCAACTGGCGTACGGCTGAATCGGCGGATTACGCTGCCAAATGGCAGAACTCTTACCCGATTGACTTTTATAAAAAGGTCGAATGCAATCTGGTTCTGTCGGGCGATTATACCTTTCGGAATTCATTCTACACTCACACCGAATTACTCCATAATACCAACGGCGTCACTCACAACGTCGGAGTGCTAACGTTACAAGCGCGGGAACTCGGATTGCCGATCCTGGCGTGCTGGTCGCTTTTCCAGGAATTCGCTTACGATCTGACGCCTTTAATCCGCACGTCACTATTCGGGATATTCAATCCGGACGACAAATCGGTTATCGTTCTGCCATCGGTCACTTATTCGGCGGCCACCAATCTCGACCTGATGTTGCTGGGAGTCGTAAATGATGGCCGGCAATTAACCGAATTTGGCGATTATTACAACGCGG
>JAZDEI010000218.1:0-6297 GCA_043808945.1 Fidelibacterota bacterium
ATGGACCGTCCGGAAGAATTATTATGCAGTCAGTGATTCCGGGATGGCATTTCTGAATGATTTTAATTTTGGGATAGGTGATCCGTTGTCTGCCCATATTTACGGTAAGTTGGGATCCGAGGCGGCGCAGGCTTTCACTCAGACGAACATTACTCTTGGTAATATTCCGCGAATGATGACCAATATGATGCGCTGGTATGAGAGTCCGACTGGCGGGAACAAGACTAAAAATACTCCCTCGGACTTATTTGTAGTAGCGCGGGATGATTTTGATCGCCGTCTCATTGAGTATTATCGCGACACTCTGGATGCGACGTACGATATTACCAATCTTGCTTATAAAGCTGCCGATAACGGTTACCCGGTTGGTGACCTGAATTGGTACCCGGAGTTGAAAGTGAAATGGTTAAACGGAGAGGTTTTGGGCATTTCGAATTATGCCGATACTAAATCCACCAAATTCAGATTGAACCAAAATTATCCGAATCCGTTCAATCCGACCACTCAGATATCTTTCAACCTCGAAAAAAGTGGATACACTACACTATCGATCTACAACCTGCTTGGTCAGGTGGTTGCGACACCGGTCGCCAAACATCTGCCAGCTGGTTCATACCAGATCAATTTCGACGCGAGCCATCTGGCTGGCGGTATGTATTTCTATAAACTGGAATCTGCCGGTCAGATTAACGTCCGAAAGATGATGTTGCTGAAGTGATTTTCACTTTGTTGTTAACCTAAAATGTACTATGGGTTGGGAGGATGAAAAGTCCTCCCAACCCGTATTTTGTCAACCCGGACTTGAGATGAAGAGATCAAACCGTAACAGAAATAAAATATCACCTATTTATCTGCTTTCAGGCTTACTGGTTCTGATCGCTGTAATCTGTCTGGCATCCGATAAACCGGCCTCGACTGAGGCCTGGTCAGTCCGTATGACTGAATCGGTCATGCAACGCAATCCGTTGCCGTGGACAATTGATCCGGCGAACGAAGCTAAATGGGAATATACTTACGGATTGGTTTTAAAGGCCGTATTACAGGTTTGGGTAAAAACCGGAGATCAACGTTATTTTCACTATGTCGATTCGTACTACGAACATTTTATCGACGATAGCGGCCGGATATTGACCTATCAGCCGGATGAGTACAATATCGACCGGATCAACTCCGGTAAGCCGCTTTTTAATCTTTACCGGACGACCGGTAAAGAAAAATATAAAAAGGCGCTGATGCAGTTACGGCAACAGATGCAAACCCATCCGCGCACGCAATCCGGTGGCTTCTGGCATAAAAAAATCTATCCGCATCAAATGTGGTTAGATGGTATCTATATGGCCTCGCCTTTCCTGGCTGAATATGCGCAGGTTTTTAATGAGCCGACATTGTTCGATGACATCGCGAAGCAAATTATTCTAATCGAAGAAAAAACGCGGGATGCCGGCACCGGTTTACTCTATCATGGTTGGGATGAAAGCCGACAACAAGCCTGGGCCGACCCGCAGACTGGTTGCTCGTCTCAATTCTGGGGCCGGGCGGTAGGCTGGTACGCCATGGCTCTGGTCGATGTCCTCGATTACTTGCCGGTCGATCATCCGCAACGTCCGCAAATTATTGCTATTCTCAAGCGACTTAGTAAAGCCATTCTTAAAGTTCAGGATCCCGCCACCGGACTTTGGTATCAGGTGCTTGACAAGGGCGGGAAACCCGGCAATTATTTGGAATCATCAGCCTCCTGTATGTTTGTTTATTCCCTGGCGAAAGGTGTTCGGCAAGGTTATCTCGAACCGGATTATCTGATCGTTGCCCAAAAAGGCTATCGGGGAATTCTCGATAAATTTATAGAAATTGATTCAACCGGATCGGTCAATATTACACAGGCCTGTGCTGTCGCCGGATTGGGCGGCAAACCGTATCGCGACGGTTCTTACGCCTATTATATAAGTACTAAAATCGCGACTAACGATCCTAAAGCCGTTGGCCCGTTTATTCTGGCCAGTCTGGAAATGGAATTACTTAACAATCGTAAAAAATAGCTTTCTGTCATAAATTAAAATGGTTGCTAATAAAATGAAAAAGTTCGATTCTGTCACTAAGAATTCCCGTCTGATCCCATTCATTCTGATAATGTTCGGGCTAATGATTGCCTGCCGAACAACCTTGATTTCCGGGTCTGGATGGGAACAGGTGCCGGAAATTCTCAAGAAAATCGTACCGCCGGAATTTCCCAAGCGGGATTTCAATATCACTGATTATGGTGCATTGGGGGATGGGGAATATGATTGCACCGGGGCTTTTTCAAGGGCAATTAATGCTTGCAATCAGGCTGGGGGTGGACGGGTCGTCGTACCTGCCGGAAAATTTCTGACCGGCGCCATTCATCTGAAAAGCAACGTGAATCTGCATGTAATGTCAGGGGCGACAGTGCTTTTCAGTAAGGAGTCACAGAAATATTTACCGGTCGTTTATTCGCGGTTTGAGGGGGTGGAGTGCATGAATTACTCGCCCTTTATTTATGCCTACGAGCAGAAAAATTTAGCGATTACCGGCGAAGGTACTCTGGATGGTCAGGCTGATTCGACAGCCTGGTGGCCGTGGGTCGGTGATCGAATACATGGTTGGCAAGCGGGCGAACCGGAACATCAGTATGATCGTGACCAGTTAATGAAGATGGCTGAAGAGAATATACCCGTCGAGAAACGGATTTTCGGCGAAGGTCATTTTTTACGGCCGAATTTTATCCAGTTTTATAAATCGGAGAATATTTTAATCGAGGGTGTGACGATCATTCGCTCTCCTATGTGGGAAATTCATCCGGTTTTGTGCGAAAATGTGACCGTCCGGAAAATCACGGTCATCAGCCACGGTCCGAACAACGACGGCTGTGACCCGGAAAGTTGCCGAAATGTGTTGATTAAAGAATGTTTTTTCGATACCGGCGACGATTGTATTGCGATCAAGTCGGGCCGCAACGGAGACGGCCGCCGAATTAACATACCAAGCGAAAATATCATTATTCAGGACTGCCGTATGAAGGACGGACACGGCGGCGTCGTGATCGGTAGTGAAATGTCCGGTAACTGTCGCAACGTATTTGCGGAAAATTGCGTGATGGACAGTCCAAATCTGGAACGAGCTCTGCGCATTAAAACTAATTCCTTGCGGGGCGGTGTCGTCGAAAATATCTACATGCGCAACGTGACCGTCGGCAAGGTCAGCGAAGCCGTCGTCTGGATTTATTTTTATTACTCGGAAGGCGATATCGGGGAACATACGCCGATCGTCCGGAATGTATATGTCAGCAATGTCACCAGCCAGGAAAGCGATTACGCCCTCTTGCTCAATGGTTATGCCCGCTCGCCGGTGACCAATGTTAATCTCGAAAATTGTCGGTTTGACGGTGTAAATAAGCCTAGCATTATCAAACATGTCAAAGGCTTAAAGATGAAGGACGTCTATATTAATGGCCAATTGCAATGAGCTCAGGAGCCAGCGTCAAGATCAATCACCACCTTTTAAGCAACCGCGTAAATTAAAACTGCCCTCAGACTATAAACGTATTTTATTTATTCTAATTGCCATTTTCATTATCTGTTCTAATGGAACGGCATTTTCACAACAATTAGCATTTCCGACAGCGGAAGGATTCGGGAAATACACATCCGGAGGCCGCGGCGGTCAGGTCATTGCCGTTACGAATCTGAATGACTATGGTCCGGGCAGTTTGCGGGCTGCGATAAAAACCAAAGGGACGCGAACGGTTGTCTTCCGCATTTCCGGAACGATCGCCCTGAAATCTGAATTAATCATCAAAAACAGCGACCTGACAATTGCCGGCCAGACCGCTCCGGGCGATGGAATCTGCCTAAGGAATTATCCTTTGATTATCGATGCTGATAACGTCATTATTCGCTTTATTCGTGCCAGACTGGGCGACGAATGCGCCGTGGAAGGCGACGCTATTTCCGTCATTTTTCAAAAAAACATTATGCTGGATCACTGTTCGTTCAGCTGGGGAACTGACGAAGTGGCGTCGATCCGGGATAATATCAATTCGACGATGCAATGGTGCCTGATCAGCGAAAGCCTGAATCATTCCGTACATCATAAAGGCGACCACGGTTACGGTGGAATCTGGGGCGGCATGGGAGCCACATTTCACCATAATCTGATCGCGCATAACGCCAGCCGCAATCCGCGTTTTAATGGTAGTCGTTATAACAAGAAACCCCAGGCTGAGATCGTCGATTTTCGCAATAATGTAATATACAATTGGGGTTTTAACAGCGTCTACGGCGGCGAAGGCGGTCATCAAAACATTATTGCCAATTATTACAAATCCGGACCGGCCTCTGAATGCAAAGATCGGATCGTCGATCCCTGGGACAGCACCGGTCAATGGTATGTCGCCGATAATTTTGTATATGGCTTTCCATCTGCCACAGCCGATAACTGGGCGGACGGTGTTCAGGGAAAATTCCGGAAATATGGTCGGGTCGATACGCCTTTTCAAGCCGTGCCGGTCGTAACCCACCCGGCTGAAATCGCATATGAATTAGTGCTGGCAGAATGCGGCGCAATTTTTCCAAAACGTGATCCGGTAGACGCACGGATTATTCAGGAAGTCCGCAGCGGGACGGCGACTTATGGCGGCATAACCGGCGCAACTAACGGCATTATCGATTCACAGAAGTCAGTCGGTGGTTGGCCGACGCTCTATTCATCACCAGCTAAAAAAGATGCCGATCAGGACGGCATGGCGGATGACTGGGAATTGGCACATAACCTGAATCCGGCCGATCCGCGCGACCGAAATGATGATTTCAATGGTGATGGTTATACGAATCTTGAGAAATATTTGAACAGTTTGATCGTACGATCTGAAAACGCCGGGAGCAATAGACCATAATGCAAATTGTTTTAGTACACTGACAGTATGTCGTATATAAGAAAAAGTATAATATTTATATTCTTGATTATTTGCCTGACTCGGATCGGAATAACATCTAATGTGATCGGCAATGTCATCATTGTTGATCAAAACGGCAATGGCCAATTTCAGACGATTACCGCCGCGCTGGCCGCCCTGCCGGATTTTACCTATCAGCGGACAGTGATCTATATCCGGAATGGCATATACGAAGAGAAAATCCGGATTACACAGAATTACGTCACTCTGTGCGGTGAAAGTCGCGACAGCACGATAATTCGTTTCAACCAGAAGCGCACCGATTGGGAAGCCAACAAAGATTTTATCGGGCCGGCGGTGGTCAATATTCACGCCGATGACATTGTCCTGCAGAATCTGACCGTCGAGAATTCTCAACCGGAGATCGAACCGCACGCCTTTGCAATCTATGGCAAAGGCACCCGAACTATTCTGACCAATTGTAACCTGATCGGAAAAGGGGGGGACACCGTTTCGCTCTGGAATTACCAGCAAGGAATGTATTATCATGCTAATTGTCTGTTTCAGGGAGCGGTCGATATGGTTTGTCCGCGCGGCTGGTGTTTTATCCGCGATTCGAGATTTTATGAGGTCAAAACATCTGCCGCGATCTGGCACGACGGACACCACGATCCGGATCAGAAATTCGTGATTAAAAACTCGTCTTTTGACGGCGTGCCCGGTTTTCAACTCGGCCGGCATCATTACGACGCTCAGTTTTATCTCATCGACTGTTCTTTCTCGGCTAATCTGGCCGATCAACCGATCTATCTGAAAACTTATGAAGAGGCCAGTCGCAATAATCCCTATTTATGGGGCGACCGCAGGTATTTTTATCATTGCCGTAAAGCCGGAGAAACCTTTGACTGGTACAAGGACAATCTCGCGGATGCGGGCGGAAGTCCGAAACCGGGAGAAATCACAGCGGCCTGGACATTCGCCAGCTGCTGGAATCCTGAAGAAACCCAACCGGTTGCGATCGAAGGTTACAAAATTGACGGAGATCAGATTTTGCTATTGTTCAATGAAAGTGTCACCATGCGCGGTCATCCGGTTTTTGTGAATAAATCCGGCTATAAATTTAAAATTGTACAACAGCGTTTTACTGATAATCAGCGATTGACATTTGTTACCGGTCGGACGATCACTGAAAAAGATTTGGAGGGCGAAATGACTCTTCTCGAGGGAAAAATCATTGCTACAACCGCGTACGTTTCCGAACGTCAGATTGGCAGGCAGTTCTATATCATTTCGCGCTAAATCAGCGAGGGGAAATGATAATTAATAATAAATGGAGATGTGATATGATAAGAAGGCAATGGATAATGATACCGCTCATTTTTATAATA
>JAZDEI010000219.1:0-5872 GCA_043808945.1 Fidelibacterota bacterium
GCTGATCTCGCTTTCGGATGTCAATCTAACCTATAATTTATCCGCACTAATCGGACATGAACATGCTATCCGTAAAGCGCGGATCGATAGCATCAATTTTGCTTATCCAGAAAGCATCGATTCCTTGCTGGCCTGTTTGCCAGAAAAAAAAGATACAATGTCAACCGGCCGTTTCAATCTGGCCAGGATTGAGATTCATAATTGTAATGTCAGCGACAGCCGCAAGCCGGGGCAGTTTCTGACAAAAATCGACTCACTGGCCGGGACTTTGTTGCTTAGTGCCGATACGCTTGCCGCGAGCCTCACTTCCACGAACTGCTTTTTTCCGGGAACTGGCGAGAAGATATTCCTGTCGGGTGCTGAATTTGTCCTGATCGGGGATTCGCTTTCCTTAGAGAAATGTCGGGTCAGAAATCGGACAACTCAGGCGAACCTAAGCGGCCGGGCGCATTTGAAAAAACCATTTTCCAGCCAGGTGAATTTTGCCGTTGACGATATTAAACCCGGTGAGAGATTCCCCGGACTGGAGCAAGTGTTTCAGAACGATGATAGCTTCAACCTGAAAGGGCAGGTTTCGACCAATGGCAAACTGGTTGAACTCGGTCTGGATTTTAACGGAAAGTGGCGCGGAAGACCTCTCTCGCAAGGGCATATCGCCGGACAGATCAAAGGTCGGCAGGTCAATCTATCGGAAGTGACTTTCAGCACCGGAGCAGAGAAAATCAACGGGACAATCTCCGGCACGATCAATGAAGAGCTGACGGCCGATTTGAGTTTTAGCGGAATCGACGCCTTTTCGTGGGGTTTGTCGACGACCAGCACTAATCTCCAGGGCAATTTGCAGGTAATAATGACCGGAGCGATCAATGCTATCGACCGCGTCACTGCGAAAATTGATCTGGAGGAAAGTAAAATCGCGCCACTGGATTTCAATCTGATTAAAGGCGAATTAGTATATAAAGATGGTTATGTCGCGATAACCGATACGTTTTACTGTGCGCTCGGTGAAACCGATCTGAAAATTGAAGGTTCGGCCGATCTTAAGGGCAATACGATCGACGCCCGGGCCTATTTCAAAGATCTGAATGCCGACCTGGTTGCAATGGTTTTGAAGTCAGATACGCTGGTCGGGACGATTGATGGATTCGTCGAAGCTACCGGCAGTTTATATGCGCCTGACTTGCGGGGCTGGTTCCGGGGTGATCAGTTTGGACTGCCCAATCTGAAATTCGAGGAGAGTATTGCCCGTTTCGGTTTGGTCAATATCCGCGAACAAAAATTCGGGGACATCTTCGTCGAGGCAACCAATGGTCAGACCAATCTGATTCCCGAGACAATTCCGCTGACTTCCTTGATCATCCGTTTTGAAGGTGATACGACATACGTGCAGTTGTTTAAGGCCGTCGGTGAGAATTTGGATGTGGAGGTCCGGGGCAATATCGTCAAATATACCGATTTCAATTTGCAGAGTATCAAGGTTTCGCGGAGCGGCAATGTGCTCCAGAATATCGATCCGATCCATTTTTCCTGGAAAGAGGATACTCTTGCGCTTAGCGCCGTAAGATTCCGCCTGAACGACGGCTCGTTGAAAGTTTCCGGCCGCACTATTCACGGGGACTTGCAGACCGCCCGACTGGAATTTGCTAACCTGTCGATTGACCCGATCAATGCTTTTTTGAAAGGTTCACAGGGAGTCGGCGGTACTCTTGAAGGCGTGGTTGCCTTCGAGAATTCCGGAAAAAAACCAAGCTTCGCCGGCGAACTGGATTTAAAAAATGCGAAGATTATTCGACAGAAATTTAAAAACATTCATCTGAAAGCTCGGATGAAAAATCAGCAACTCCTGATCGAAAATCTATCCATCAAAGACAATGACAACGGGCTTGTCACCGGATCCGGTTTCGTCACCTGTGATCTGAATTTGAAAGACGAACGACCGTTTATCAGGGCGCAGGATTCGCTCAGCCTCGCTCTTAATTTTACCCAGTTCAATCTAAAGGCTGTGAACAGTTATCTTTTACCTAACCGAGACCTGAACGGAAAAATGTCCGGGCAGATCAGTGTCTACAATTACCTCGGCGATCCGAAAATGAATTACGATCTGACTATCAATGAACCGGTCATTGACAAGATTACCGGCAAAGAGATGACGGTCAAGGGTATTTATCAGGATTCCCGGATGTCTTTTACCGAGATGACTTTGAACAATCAGAATGGCAATACCCGGGGACGCGGCTATTTACCATGGGCGATCAGCTTTATGCCGGCCAAATTCTCGGTTGATCAGAATGCGCCGCTCAACCTGAACTTTTCGATGAAAACCGCATCGCTGGATTTTCTGAGCGTATATTTGGATGATGTTGAAAGCATCGATGGCGATTTTAATCTGGCTTTAAGCATTTCGGGTACTCCCGGGCATCCGGTCCGTTCGGGTAATTTCAGTGCAAAAAACGCGACTATCAATGTCAATTCAATCGAAAATCCTATCACCGGCGTGGTCGGCAGTGCCATTGTGAAAGACAATATCATGGAAATCGTTTCATTGACCGGGTATATGAAAAAACCGCAGTCACTGGCGCGCGCCGACCGCTTTAAGGATAAATTGAAAGCGGTTACATGGGATGTTCTCTTTCCGCCGAAAATTGCCGAGGATCAGCCCAATTTAACGATCAGCGGCACACTCGATTTTACCCAATTCTTTCAACCGAGATATGACATCACTTTAAAAGGTGAGGAAATTTACGTGCGCACCCTGCTGGCAGAACAGGAAGGTGTGCTGAATGCGACTTTTAAAATGACCGGAAAGGACACAATCGACATTGAAGGCGACGTGGAAGTAGCGGACTTTATTATCCGCAATGAATTCAAGGCCGGAAACGAGGTTGTCAAATCAGAGAAACCGTCGAATAGCTATTCGACGGTCAATATCCGGACGACCATTCCCGGCGGCCTTTACCTGAAGAATTCGCAATTGGACAGCGAGCTGGAAGGAGAAATCTGGATTATTCGCAATGGCAATGAACCCTACCGGTTTTCCGGACCGCTCGAAACATTGAGTGGCAGTTTTTATTATTACGGCTGGGAGTTTGAGATTGTCAGTGGCACAATTACTTTTGATCCTACCGAGTTTAATCCGACACTGGACATCCAGGCACAGGTCGATCTGGCCTCCTATGGTATGGCTGATACGACGACAAGCTCGACGGATAAAACTGAAATGGTAACAGTTTATCTGACTGGTTATCTGGATAGTCCCAGCCTCGAGTTCGAATCGGCAAATTATTCCCAGAGTGATATTTTAATGTTTCTGACCCGCGCCCAGAATGTGGGTTCCGAAACTACCGGGCAGGATCAATTATCGGCCAGCGCCATGAATGTTTTCGGAATGTGGTTTGAGCGCCAGCTGGAGCGGAATATCGGTCGGATCAGCGGCCTGGATGACTTTGAATTACGCACCAGCGGTAATCTGTTCTCCAATCAGCCGGCCGACCAATGGAGCGTCGTCCTCGGGCGTAAATTGGCCCCCAACCTGTATGTCAAATATGAGCGCACTTTTTCGCTGATCGAACCAAACCAGCAATTCGGCCTCGAATATCGTTTAAACCGTAATATGTCGATTGCGGGCGACGTCGACCAGGAAGGTTTGCTCAGTATCAATTATCGCTATAAGTATCGCTATTGAACGATCCGCATAGAAAAACAAGCCGATACAGATTTGTGCTGATTGCCTTACTCTTTCTATGGGTTGAGGCGCTTTTTCCAAAAAGCGAATTCCGGGCGACAGAATATTACGTCAACCAGATTACACTGACCGGCAACACTCATTTTTCCACCCGGAAACTCAAACGGCAGATCAATTTAAAGGAAAAAACTTTCTGGCGAATGCGCACTTTTACAAGGCGCCTGCTTGAACTCGATCGCCTCACACTTGAATCGATCTACGTCAAACAGGGTTACCTTTATTGCTCGGTCAAAGATTCGTTCGTGGTGCATCCCGGTAATCGGGTCGATATTTTTTTCCGAATTGATGAAGGCCGGCCGTTTTTATTAAAGGAAATAACCGTAAACGGGGCCGAATCGCTGAGCGAAAAGAAGATAATAAGCCTGATTAATCACAAAATCGGGCGACCCTATAATCCGATTCAGATTCGTAACGGAATCAAGGCGATTACGACCGAATATGCCAATATCGGCAAGCCGCTCGCAACCGTAAATGATTCACTCAGCGTCGAAGATAATATTCATCTGTTTTTAATTATTAATGAATCGCACACCATGCACGTCAACCAGGTGAGCATTATCAACAATAAGCTGGTCAAACTGAAACCAATCCGGCGGGAATTGGTCGTGAAGCCGGGCGATTTGTACTCTCTGAAAAAGATTGATCTGTCGAAAAGACATATTTATGAGACCGGTTTATTCTCCGGTGTCAATATTCGCTTAGCCGATATCGATACGATTCAAAATCAGGTCAACTTGATCGTGGATGTGCGCGAACTCGATATGCACTATCTCGGATTAGACGTCGGTTTTGGTCAGGATCGTGGCCTGACAGATAAAAGTGAATATATTTCAATCGATGTCACTGGCGAATGGTTGAATCGTAACATTACCGGCCGAGGCAGTCGTTTGAGTTTGAAGGCCGAAACCGCTCTTAATCTGATTGCCATTCTTTCCCAAAAGCGTATTTCGACTGAGATCTCGTGGATTGAACCCTGGCTGCTGGGTTTTCGATCGTCAAATTCATTTACCTTATTCGCAAAACATCAGGTATTTGGTGAAGACGATGATATTCGGGCTTTGACCAACTATGGCGGTGAGACAGCCTTGATTTATCAACCGGAACGCCGGCTCTATCTAAAAACCGGACTCGCGATGCAGAGGGTCATATCATATATGCAAAGCGACACCACTAAAGATTTTGAAAGAGCAATAACACTGACTTTTCGCCGGGATTTCCGGGACAATTTCCTTTTCCCGAAAGATGGAACGCTCTTTACCATGGAAGGCAAAGTCGGTTCGGTCATTGGCAATGCGGCCGATTACTACAAGTTAGAAACATCATTCTGTCAGTATCTCGACATTTTCGGTCCTTTTGTACTGGCTTATCGCGCCAAATTTGGACTGGTGAATCCAATTGAGCAAAGTAAAGATCCTCCTGATTATGAAAAATTTTACCTGGGTGGTTCAACCAGTATGCGCGGCTGGGGGGATGATTTATTTATATATTCAATTGACAGTACTGACACAGAATATAAAAACCACCTGCCTGTCGGTGAGAATTTGAAAATCATGACCAATGTCGAAATCCGTTTTCCTTTATTCTGGCGTCTGGGGGGCGAGATCTTCGTGGATGGCGGTAACTTAGTTTCTGACTTTAAGGCATTGAAGAATACGACATATCGCTGGGATGCCGGAATTGGTCTGACCCTTGCTACTCCCCTTGGTCCATTTAGGATTGATTATGCGAAGAGACTTAACGAAAATAAGAATATTTGGAAGTTTCAATTTGGAATTCCGTATGCATTCTAAGGAGCGGACTTATCATGCTGTCAACTGAGCGATTTACGATAAAAGCCCGGGAAGTCGTCGAGAACGCTTTCAATACCGCCCTGCGACTGGCCAATCAGGCCATCGAGTCGGAACATTTTCTGTATGCGATTTTGACCACCCCTGACAATACCGGCCTGCTGGTTCTGAACAAACTGATCGGCAACGCCGATGCCTTTATGCGTGACGTTGAGCGATTGCTGGAAAACTTCCCGAAAATTAAAGGCGGCGATCAACCTTATCTCAGCAATGCCTCCAATAAAATGTTGCAGGCGACTGAGGATCAGGCCAAGCAATTTCAGGATGAATATCTCAGCGCCGA
>JAZDEI010000220.1:0-2078 GCA_043808945.1 Fidelibacterota bacterium
TACAATGAAAAGCAGGGTGAACTCGCCAAATTCATCATTCGGGACAGTTTCGACGGCCAGGTGTTCTTCGGGAACAGCGGCGCGGAAGCCAACGAAGGCGCGCTGAAATTAGTCCGCAAGCGTAATCCGCTCAAGAAAACGATCATCACCCTGAACAATTCCTTTCACGGGCGTACGCTCGCCACGATCACTGCGACCGGCCAGAGCGAATACCAGAAAGGTTTTGACCCGTTGCTGGGCGGTTTCGTCTATTGTGACATTAACGACTGCGCCATGCTCGCAAGTCTGATGAATGAACAAGTTGCCGCGATCATGCTGGAAACCGTCCAGGGCGAAGGCGGCATTACGGCCCTTACCCCCGAATTCATGCAGACGGCCCGCGAACTGTGCAACCGTTTCGACGCCATGCTGATTATCGACGAAGTTCAGACCGGCATCGGTCGCACCGGCAAGATGTTCGCCTATCAGCATTATGACGTTGTTCCCGATGTGATGACGCTCGCCAAATCGCTCGGCGGCGGCATGCCGATCGGCGCTTTCGTCGTGGCGCGCAAGTATTGCGATATTCTCCAGCCCGGCAATCACGGCTCGACCTTCGGCGGCAATCCGCTGGCCTGCGCCGCCGGTGTGGCGGTCTTCCAGGCTATTCACAAGGAAAACATGCTCGCTAATGCCGTCGAGATGGGCGCTTATTTCCGGCAGAAATTAGAGGAATTGAAAAGCCAATCGCCGGTAATTCGCGACGTCCGCGGACTCGGACTCATGCTGGGCGTCGAACTGACCAAACCCGGCGCGGAAATCGTCGATAAGTGTCGCGCCCAAAACCTGCTGATCAACTGCACGCACCAGACTGTTCTGCGCCTGATGCCTGCGATCAATGTCACGAAAGAACAGATCGACCGGGCCGTCGGGATCATCAAAAAAGCGCTGATGGAGTAATGTTTTCTTGTATCAACGCCGGAGCGTTGATACGAGAAGCCTGCTCAACCTATTCCATTTCAGCATGACTATTGACAATATAGAAATCAATTTCTATACTGTCAGCGATGAGCCCGACCTTCAGAAGGTCGAGTCGAATCTTTTCAGTTCTGTCAGGTCCTCAGACCTGACAGGTTCAATCTTAGACCTCTCATCATATTTGAGAACCTGACGAAACCAAGAAGCGGATTGCATTAACAGCGTTAATGCGTTTCCTAGCGCAGCGAGGAAAGAAGCCATCCACAACCTGCCGGTTGTGCGCGCCAATATTATTGGCGCAATCTATTTCTCCCTTTTCCAGTATTAAACCGCCAATTTGAAATTTTCAATTTGAATTTTACAATCTCCAACCTACAACCTCTAGTCTCCCCGCCTTGCCAGGTAAGTCGGACAGGCAATTATTCCCGTTCATTCGCGGTTAAATAAATCTCCGCGTCACGCTTGGCAGGTTCCTGAAAATATCGTATTTTTCCTTCGTTAAATTGAATAATTGACAAACAGATAGAAAAACGAGTTATGAAAGTCTTAAAATTCGGCGGCACTTCAGTCGGCAAGCCGGAAAACCTGAAAACCATTTTCCAGGTCATCGACAAGGAAATCCACACCTGCCAGCCCTCCGGAAGCAGGCTGGACGATCAAACCGTCATCGCGGTCTTTTCAGCGCTCGGCAAGGTCACCGACCAGTTGACCGAAATGAGCCGCTTAGCCGCCCGACGCGATGAAACCTACAAAACCATCTTTGGCGACCTGCGCCATCGTCATGTCCAGTTCATCGAAAAAGCCTTTCCGGTTACCGGACGCGAATCCGTCATCGCCGAAATCGAAACCATTCTCACCGAACTGCAGGACATCATGCACGGCGTTTTCCTGCTCAAAGAACTTTCCGGGCAATCGCTCGACCTGATCCTGAGTTTCGGCGAACGTCTTTCCAATACCATCATTGCCGCCTATGGTCAGAAAGCCAGTTATCCGACTCAGTATATCGACGCCCGGCAATTCTTGGTTACCGACGATCATTTCGGGGCGGCGCATATTCTTCCGAACATCACCAATCCGAAAATACAATCTTACTTTAATAATTTTACCGGAATCCCGGTCGT
>JAZDEI010000221.1:0-4772 GCA_043808945.1 Fidelibacterota bacterium
TCCGGCCGTCTCGGTCATCATTTCACGGAAACGGATCATACCCTGAATACTGTCGTGGAACCACCAGGCGCCACCGAGTTTCAGCGCCGGGTAATGTCCGGCCAGCGGCGCCAGTTCGCGCGAATAATTCGTTTCGTCCAAAGTAAATACCACCAGCGTCAGGCGCGGATCGTTGCCGTAGGCATTCAGCAATTCGCGCAGGTTATTGGTGAATTCGGAGCGCACCGGAATATCGGCACCTTTGTCAGGACCGAACTTGCGAAAGAGCCATTCATTGTGATTCCGGTCTGCGCCGACGTGAATTTGCATGACGAGACCATCTGCGATGCTCATGCGCGCCATTTCCATCAGCATGTTGGCGGTAAATTGCCGGGCATCCTCGGCAGTCGCCCGGCCGTTGCGCGCACGCTGGAAAATCTCTTCGGCAGCCGCGGCATTGAGCCGATGCGCATAGGCACTATTAATTCCCTGGTCGGTCGAAACGGCTCCCATGCTCTTGAAAAAGGCGCGCCGGTTTTCGAGGGCGTCAATGAATTTCTGGTAAGAACTGATTTCAAAACCAACGACGGAACCGAGCGCTTCAACCTCTTTAGGCCAGCCCGGCATATGAATGTTAATCATGGCATCCGGACGAAAACAGGGAATCATGCGCCCTTTCCAACCCGATTCCTGTAACTGGCGGTGATATTCGAGACCGTCAGCGGCGCCATCCGTTGAAGTCAGCACTTCGATATTAAATCGTTTAAAAAGAGCCCGCGGCCGGAATTCCGGTTTCTGTAACTGATTCTGTATGTGATCGTAAACTGCCATTGCGTTGGCGCTATTCAATTTTTCCGTCACGCCGAAAACCTCCGCGAATTCATAGGCCAGCCACAGGCTGGTCGGCGTCCCGGCAAACAAAAAATAATTATCGGCGAAGATTTGCCAGATTTTGCGATGATCGGTCTCGACCGGACTTCCATCGATACTTTTAATTCCCAGCGCCTCCAGCGGAATGCCCTGAGAATAAAGCAGGCGAAAAATATAATGATCGGGCAGAATGAAGAGGGCCGTCGGGTCCGGAAACGGTTGATCTTCCGCCAGCACTCTGGCCTCCACGTGCCCATGCGGCGAGATAATCGGCAAATTTCTGACCGCCTGATAAAGTTCGCGTGCCAGCGAACGGATCGCCGGGTCGGAGTCAAAAAAACGGTCTGGATTCAAAAACATACTAAATACCTCGGTTGTTTAATTTTTCTTACGACAGGTTTCCCCTAAAATCAACTGGGACGGAATGACGATCTGGCGCTCACGCAGAGCATCCGGATCACGCAATTCATTCAGTAATAATTCAATGGCTTTTTCGCCGATCGCCCCGGCCGGTTGATCCATATAAGTCAGTGCCGGAGAGATGAACCGATTGAACTGGCCGCCACCAAAACAGATCACGTCAATATCGCCCGGAATTTTCAAACCCAGTTCCTGGGCGGCGGAATAGATTCCCAGCGCCACCGGAAAAGTCACGGCGAAAATTAGTTCCGGCAGATCGTTTTGCGCGATCAATTGTTTAAAAGCATCGTAGCCGGCCTGTTCGCCGAATCCGCCTTCGATGATCCATTCTTCCCGTACTGTCAGGCCGTTTTCGGCCAGCGCCTGACGAAATCCGGCCTGGCGTTCACGGCCGATATTGGTGTGACTATAACCGGCGAAATGCGCAATTTTACGATTACCGGCCTGAATGGCATAATCGATCAGGCGAACGGCCGCCGCCCGGTCGTCAGTGACGACATAATTGCCCTCGATACCGGTCGGAATCCGATCGAAAAATACGACTGGTACGCCATATTGTTCAATGCCTTTGAAAATGCCAACATCCGTGGTATTCTCAGTCACCGAGATCAGCAAACCCTCGACGCGCATCGCCAGTAAGGTTTGAATATGCTTGAGTTCATATTCCGGGTTTTCCTGCGAGACGGTCATGATGATATCGTACTGGCTGACGTAGGCGGCATTGTAAATGGCTTCGATACAGGAAGCAAAAAAGTGATGTGCCAGTTTGGGCACAACCAGGCCGATTGTACGGGATTTCCGGGCGGACAGGTTACGCGCAATAAAATTCGGCACATAACCCAATTTTTCGGCGACCGCCAGAACCTCACGTTTGGTGGCCGGGCCGATGTCCGGGTGATCGCGCAGAGCTTTGGAAACAGTCACTTTGGAAACATTCAGCCGTCGGGCAATATCATCCAAAGTAACATGCGGCGGTTTGTTCATTCGTGTTTGGTCCCGGTTTACTTAACCGATAACTTTATCGGTTAAGTAAAAATGCAAAAATTTTTTCTCAATGGCAAGCTATTTTTCCGCCACCTGCAGTTTTTCGATATAATCCGGGGATAATTGCTTCGGCTTTTACCGGCTCTGCCCAAGCAGAGCGGCCAGTTCACTGACATTTTCCAGGATGAGATCTGGCAATTGCGTGCAATTCTGCAAATCGGCGCGAGTGGTTTCTCCGGATAATACCAGCACACTGATAACGTTCGCACGGCGGGCCAATTCAATATCAGTATAGAGCCGATCGCCGACTATCGCGACCTCATCGTTTCTCAGATCGTGGCGTTGTAGAATACCGCGAATCATGGCGGGATCTGGTTTTCCAAGAATCGCCACGGGCGGCTCGCCGGTCGCCGCCTGTAAGGCCGCACAGATCGCACCGCAATCCACCAGAAGAGTTGGTTGATCGGTCGGACAAACCAAATCCGGATGAGTGGCAATGAAAGTTTTCCCGGCTTTGATCCAGTAAGCCGCCCGGCATAATTTCCGGAAATTCAGGGTAGTGTCGAAACCGACGACCACGGCCTGCGGTTCGACATCCTGATGATCGTCAATGACAACAAATCCGTTGGCAGAAAATTCGCGTCGCAGACTGTTGGTACCCAGAACATATATGCGGGTTAATTCCGGGAATTTCGCGTGCATAAAATCTATCGTAGCCTGCGAAGAAGTATAAATCCGCGAGCGATTCGCCGGCAGGCCCATCTCGCGCAATTTGCGGATATAGGCCGTCACGCTCCGCGAGGAATTGTTCGTAATAAAAGTAAAGTCAATCCGCAGTTTTTCAAGGCTTCCAAGAAAGTCCTTGATGAACGGGAAAAGCGTTCGGCCATTATAAATCGTACCATCCAAATCCAGTACAATGTGCCGGATTTTCTTCAATCGTTCAGCGGTCTGATCTCGGCCATTATTTTTATCCAAGTCAGTTTATTCCAATCCTTTTTTCAGGGCTAATTCAATTGCTTCCAGGATTACCTTACTGCTGCTCGTCGCCCCGGTAATCGTATCGACGGCCAGCGACTGTTTTTCAATTACGCTGCTCGTGATAACCTCGGCCGGTTTACCGCGCCCGTTATTATGCCGGACCAATTCAATTTCGGTAATGCGATGGTCACGGACTTTAACCAGGACTGCGACATTTACCAGGATAGCATTATATTCTCCGGAATAATCGCCGTCCTTGACTTTTTGCAGGTCGATATTTTCAATTTCGATCGCGTCAACCCGGCGATGATATTCGTCCATCTGCTTACAGGAATTCAACAGACTCAGGGCGCTTAAACAAATGACTGTAAGAAAAATTATTCTCTTCATCTTATCAAACCTCTTTTTATATCTTGAGAATTGATTGGGTAAAGCGATCGATTTCAGACTCTTTAATGTTCGTAATATTTTGATCGGTTTTCGCAATTTTCTTCATAATGGTCTTCTCCAACCAGTTCATTTTCTGGAAATCGATAACTCCTCCGAAAAGACCTTTAACGACGGCATGCGCCCTTAAATCGCCCGGAAAAGCGAGATCAAATTGCGCCTGAGCCTTGTCACCCTCTTCCATACAGCATAGAAATAAGCCCAGCCGCTTTTCCATCAAACGATCATGATGGTTCTGGCAAAATCGTTTGATGATTCCCTGAACCCGCCCGGCGTGAATCGACCCGCCGACGATTATGGTCTCAAATCCGTCTAAATCCGGTAATTTGTTTTTCTTCAGATTGACGGTCTTAACATCGCCCGTTAATCTGCGCGCCAGACTTTCGGCGCAATTTTCGGTGCAACCATGCTTAGTTGCATAGACGATTAATGTTTGCATTTCACCCCCTGATTTCAATTTGAAAATAGACACCTAAATTTCAGCAACCCTGAATTGAATTGCCATATAAAAAATGCTTCAAACAGCAGGTGTAATCCCAAACTACTTTATATCGGAGAAAGAATCAGATCATCTGAGACGGTTCCGGTTCACCGATCAGGTTAATATCCAAAACCGGCGGTGGAATGACGAGATCGGGGATTCGGCTCAGGGCTTTGACCTGCGGGATATACAATCCGAGAGTAATGAAGAAGAATATCGTGTCGGCGATCGGATGAGCCCACCAAATTCCATTTAATTTCAAAAATATCGGCAGGATCAATATCAACGGAATGACGAGGATTTGCCGGGCAAGCGTCAGATACAGCGCCTTGCGCGCCATCCCGAGCGACTGAAATAAGGTCGCTCCGATAACCTGGAAGCCCAGCATCGGCAAAACCAGATTGACAATCCGGATTGCATCGGTTCCCATATCAATCAACGCCCGATCCTTGGTAAACACACCGATCGCTCCGGCCGGAAATAATATTAAAACCACAAAACCGGTTATGGAAATCACGGAAGTCCATATCACTCCCAATCGCAAGGCCTGCCGGGTCTTGTTAAAACGGCGGGCGCCATAATTATAACCGACGATCGGCTGAATGCCCTG
>JAZDEI010000222.1:0-12514 GCA_043808945.1 Fidelibacterota bacterium
TTACTTGAGATGCTCTCCCAGCCAATCGAAGATCGTCTGATGCCAGAAGCGACTGTTCTGCGGCTTCAGGATGAAGTGGCCTTCGTCGGGAAATAGAACGAGTTTGGCCGGAACGCCCATGCGGCGCAGAGCCGTGAAAACCATTAGTCCCTGGCCAAAATCCAGGCGATAATCTTTTTCGCCGTGGATGACCAGCATCGGGGTCTTGAAATTCTTTATATAATTGTCGCAGGAAAACTGCTCGTATTGCTGAAAGCTATCCCAAAACGGCCCGCCGTATTCCCACTCCGGGAACCAGAGCTCTTCGGTTGACAGATACATGGCGAATAAATTGAACGAGCCGTCGTGGCAAACGAGCGTTTTGAACGAATACTGAAAAGCCTCCATGTGCCCTTCGATCCAGTTCATCATATAGCCGCCGTAAGAGGCGCCAGCCGCGGCCAGTTTTTGCGGATCGATAGATTTATAATTGGCGATGACGTATTTCTGACCGGCGATCAGATCGTTGAAAACCTGGCCACCCCAGTCTAAACTGATGCCGTCCGTGAATTTCTGGCCGTAGCCGGTACTGCCGCGCGGATTGATCATAACCGCCACATAACCTTGCGCGGCCCAGAGTTGCAGGTTCCAACGGTAATGCCAGCTGTCTTCCCAGGCACCCTGCGGCCCGCCGTGTACCAGAAAGACCGCCGGATATTTCTGACCGGCATCAAAAAACGGCGGTTTTATTATTAACCCATGAATCATTGTTCCATCGGTGCTTTTAAAGTCGAAATCCTCGACGGGATTCATTTCCAGCCCGACCATCTGCGGAGTGTTGAAATTGGTGATTTGCCGGACTTGTCGGTCGGCAAACGAGCAAACGAATATCTCATTGGGCAAAGTCGTGCGCGATTGCAGGAAAGCGCAGGCTTGGCCGGTCGGATCGACACTCAGTTCGCTGTTGTAACCGTCTTCAACCAGGGTTGTAATCTGGCCGGTTTTAATGTCGAGGTTTTTCAACCGCAGACGTCCCCGCTCCTCGACGAACAAAAGCAGGCCGTGGCTGTCCGGTAACCATTCATAGGAGTCGATTCTTATATCGGTTTTTTCGGTCAGGTTGATAAATTTGCCGGTGGCGGTTTCCTGCAGGAAGAGGTCGGATTTGTCGGCTTCAAAACCGGCGCGTCGCATCGAAAGGAAGCCCAGATATTTTCCGTCCGGCGAGAATTGCGGGGCATAATCGTTACCGAGAAAATCGCGCATCTTACTGGCGGCCGTGATTAATATCGGGGACGCTGGATTATCGATAGAAACTGACCAGATGTCGTTGTTGGTGCTGGTAGCGATTACTTTAGCGCGATTGCTGTTGAAAACAATTTTTTTATCATCCGGCGAGAAACAATATCCTTCTCCAAGTGCGATCGGCGGAGCATCGAAATCACCGGGAGTGACATCGACCATTTTTCCATCGGCCAGATTCATCACGAAAATGTGACTGCGCTTGTGATCCCACCATTCGTCCCAGTGGCGGAACATCAATTCTTCATAGACCCGGGCTTTGACCTGACTGGCATCAGTCGCCGCGTCACGTTTTTGCATTTCGGAAAAATCAGTTATATCAGGATAAACTCTGGCCGTGAAGGCAATTTTCTGCCCGTCGTGCGACCAGCCGAAACTTTCCACGCCGCAGTAGAAGCTGGTAATCTGTTTTGGCTCATTGCCGGATAGGGACAGGCTCCAGACCTGAACCTGACCGGAACGATCCGATAAAAACGCCAGACTTTTATCGTCCGGCGCCCAGCGCGGCGACCAGTTATTGCTTTCAGCGACGGTTAATTGTTGCAAATCCCGGCCGTCCGGGCGAATTCGCCAAAGCGCTTTATGACCTTTATTGGTGGTCTCGTCCATCGTCTGAACAGTAAAAGCCAGCCAACGGCCGCCGGGCGAAAACTGCGGCTCGGACAAACGCCGGCAATTAAGTAAATCGTCGAATTGCATGGCACGTTTAGTAGCTCCGTCAGCGTTGCCGAAACAAATAATTGCTGATAATATCAGAACTACGGGAAGACGTGATTTCATTGGTTGCTCCTGGGAAAATGCTTAAACATTCTGCGGTAATATTACGACTGGCAGGTCAACAGGATGCCGCCAGCGGGCATAGACATACTGGCCAATAAAGAAAAATAGCGTGCCTGTAACTATTCCGGCAGCCGAATCGATTGCATAATGGTAACTGCAGTATACGGTCGCCAGAACAATGCCGGCACAAAATATACAAATCGGAATACGCCATTTCGGTAAATATTTGAGTGAATACAGCAAAACAAGAATCGAACAGGAGACATGCGTACTCGGAAAAGCCCCCCCGCCGTTTTGTTCAGACGCCCGGTATATAAAATTCTCTAGCGGAATGAAGAACGTACCGCGACCGAAGAGATGACTTCTGTCCGGAATCGGGCCGTCACCCGGGAAAACCATGAAAAAGAGGAAGTGAATATACATCATCAGGATCAGGCTGAATACCAATTCAAAAGCGTGGGAACGGTTGCGCTTCAACATCAGTAGGGCCGGCACGAAAACGATCAGATAATAGGAGACATAGAAACCGTGCATCAATTCGTCAACAAACTGGCTGTTGACCGCTGGTGCCAGGACCAGGTTCAACGCCCGGCCGAATATGGCGGTGTCCCATTTCATTAACAATGGGTCGAAAGTGTTGATGAAAATCAGGTTATCCCAGGCCGCACATTGAGTATAGTAAAATGCCAGCGTAAACAGCGGCAGGGTAAAATGGAGCCAGTAAAACGGTCGCCGGACATCATAATTCTCTTTGGCAATCAACATCATGAGCAGAAAGATTATACCAATATTGGTGCTGATCGCGGTGTATGGATGACCAAGCCGGGAATAGTTCCAGATACCGATCATAAGCATCACGGTCGAAAAACCCAGCACCAGGGAATCGGCCGGAAATGCTCCCGCTTTGAATTTTTTATATAAATCTGAAAACATGTTTTTCATTTGATCCATTTTTGGGCCCGGTACCAATCGGCCGCGCGGGTTAGTCCTTCGGGCAAATTTGTCTCCGGCTTGAATCCCAGCTGCCCCTGGGCTTTGGCTGAAGAACAGGTCCAGTAGGTCTGAATTAATTCGCGATACTTGTCACGGTTGAAACTACGCTGACGTCCGCCGGTTCTGGGTTTGATAATAGACGGCAGAAGCATCGCGGTCAGAAAGAGGTTCGGAATGTAAATATTGAACACACGATATTTCAGGATTTTTGCAGCGGTCGCAATAATTTCGTTCCAGTCATAGCCGTTGGAGCGCTCGTCGCAGGCGAAATAGATTTCCCCGGACGGGCGATCACCCGTCGCTGCCAGCCG
The DNA here is from genome assembly GCA_043808945.1 of Fidelibacterota bacterium. GTDB lineage: Bacteria > Fidelibacterota > UBA2242 > UBA2242 > UBA2242 > JAGNGI01. Next base: position 3,366 of record JAZDEI010000222.1, read on the forward strand.
GAGCAGATTTACAAGGTCGGCGACGTAGATTAAGCTGACGAAACGTTTTTCAAATCCGAGATGTGGATTCAGGTGGCTTTTGGCAATTTTGAAAAAGACAAAAGTCTCTTTATCGCCGGGTCCATAGACGACCGCCGGGCGGACAACGGCACACCAGATTTTGTGTTTGCGCTTCAGAACTTCGATCTCGCCCTCGAGTTTACTTTGTCCGTAAGCCGAAACCGGGTAACAGGGCTCATCTTCGCTTTTTGGTGAACCATGGGCGGACGGTCCGCCGGCTGACAGTGAACTGACGTAGACTAAACGAGTCTCTTTTTTGGCGTACGTCGAAATTGCCTCCAGCAAATTCCGGGTGCCGTGCACATTGATCTGTGTAAAAGTCGCGGCGTCCGGCGCCTTGATCGCTCCGGCCAGATGAAAAATTACATCGACGTCCTTCACCGCCTCCGCCAAGGACGCCGGTTTGGCGAGATCGCCGGTGACCCATTCGATTTTATCAGCGAATTCCGCCGGTTTAATACTGGTTGATCGAGACAACGCCCGTACCTGCCAGTTTTCATCAAGCAGGTGTCTGACAAGATGCTGGCCGATAAAACCGGTCGCGCCGGTAATCAGAGCTTTCATAATGGGTCTATCGCTCCTACTTTGAGGTTGACGAAGTACTGGACCACGTACATTGCCAGCAACAGGAGATTGGCAAGGACAATCGTGTACCAGAAAAATATCTGCGGGTTGTAAAGTAGCGCCGACAGGATCAGGATGGTCATGTGTGTGGAAGGGTCGATAAGCAGCCAGCCACGCATCGCGTATTTATTAAGATCGTAATACCTTTGCGCCGGATATTTACGGGTTGTTTTTTCATAAGGCTTCTGCATGCCGCAATAAAACAGATAAACATCTGCCAGAAATTTTTCCAGCCAGCGTCCGCGTTTTAACCGGAGGTGGTTGCGATATGCCTGGAATCTTTTGCGGTCTTCCGCCAATGACTGACGTTGACCGAGCGCGTTGTGTTGAAATTCACGCCGGGCGTGATCGACAGCCACGGAATGGCTGATCCATGAAACCAGCCCCAGCAGAATTAAAAGCGCGATCGGAAAATCGAATTGCAGTCCCGAACGACTCAGACCGACGGTCATTCCAATGAAAATTGCTCCGCCGTTACAATAATCGACCAGACCGTCGACAATCCGGCCGAACTGCGTGCCGTTCTTTTTAAAGCGGGCCAGCATACCGTCAGAGCAGTCCAGAATGACATTGGCCGTGAATAACAGACCGGCGATCCGGAAACCTTGTACAGTGCCCTGTGCGAGGAAATAGCCGCCGCTTAGACCGACCGCCATGGCCGTTAACGAGATCATATTGGGTGTAACCGGCAGGGGGTAAACTACTTTTACCAAACCGTAAGCAATCGGACGGTAAAAGAACAAGTCCGGCCAGCTTTCAATCGGTTGTGGCTTTAACATCGTTAGATATTCCCGGTACAACTTTACCAGCATACCGTCGGATGGCTTTTTCATAATGCCGCTGGCTTGTAGTTATTAAAGTTTATTTCTGCCTTGAACGCCAGAGTTTATCCAATAATTCTTCCAGCACCCGGCCGAGATTTTCGTCGCGGGCGGTCGTAATGTCCGGCTCGTTGTGCAAGACAATATACGGTACTTTATGGCCTTTGATCGTGATGAATTCCGGATCGTTAGCGCTAAAAGTCTCCCAATCGCATTCTTTGTAAAGCCTGGATAATTTTCCATCCGGCAGGCCGTGCTCCAGAATGCTGTCGGGTCGCGATGGATTGAAACGTTTGCGGTTTTTCCGCAGGGATTCCTCGAAAGGTACGTCGATATAAAATATGGCTGCGCGGCGGAGAATCTCATCCGATAAGTGCGGGTAAGCCGCCTGATAACCGCCATGCTCGCTGCCGCGCGAGAATTCTACCAGCGCGGTATATTCTGAATGAAGATTAGCATTGTCACGCAGGCGCTTGCTGTAATCCATTGCAATTCTTTCGATCAACAAATGCCAAAGGTGTTCCCAGAGAAAATAGCCGTCTTTATCGGAATGAATGCGCGGCTGGCCCATTAGTTTTTCCAGGATCGCGTCCTCTTCAAACCAGGTCCACAGCATCGGAAAATCGTCGATTTCGTCTAATTTGCCGATATGAAAACGGCGGATGCGCTCTTCGACCGGCGTCTTCTTAAGGTAATCAATGACTTCAGACTTGCCGGAAGCTGGCCGGCCATTCAGAATGATAATGTCGAAAATATTTTCGCTCATAGTAATACTCCTTTGAAATTAGTGAGTTGATTTTCCTTTGGGAACTGCGTTCCAGAGTCGGGACATGACCAGCGCGCCGATAATGGCAAACGGAATCGGCCAGAGCTTCCAGGCCTGCCAACCCCAGTTGGTCGTAACGTAGCCGACTATCATTCCGACGAAAGCGCCTGCCAGATACTGCATGCCATCGATTAAACCGACGGCTGTTCCGGCGGCTTTACGCCCGCCGAAATCCATCGTGGCCGCGCCGGCGATCATACCATGCGCGCCATTAACGAAGAAAGACAGGCAGGCTAAGGAAATGGCCGCGGCAATCGGGCCAAGCCGGAAAACATCAACTAAGTAGAACAGACTAAGCACAACAATCATGCCGATAAAGCCAAAAACGATCACCGGCGCCCGGCGTCCGCCAAAGACCCGGTCGGATGAAATACCAAACACAAAACCGCCGATAATACCGAGAATCGCAATACCCCAGGCCGTCAATTGGGGCGCTAAACTGACCCCGGCGATATTCTGAGCCTCTTTAAAGTAAAGCGGCCACCAGGCATCCACCACTCCACGCCGCACGAATCCGATCATCATCGAGCCAATTGCAATCGTCCACATCACCTTGCTGCCGAAAATCTTGAGAAGGACTTCTTTGAATTTTACTTTTTCTTCGGCATTGACGGTTCCATCCCCCGTATCCAGATCCGGATAACCGGCGGCGGCCGGCGTATCCTTGACAAAGAAAATCGTTAAAACGAAAAGCAGGGCTACAACCATGGCCGGAATCCAGAAAGCCCAGTACCAGGGCAGGTATTTTACAATCCAGGGCGTTCCGGAAAAGGCCAGGATCAGGCCGAAACGGATCAAAACGCCGAATATCGCCGAGAAAGTACCACGTTCTTTGACATGAAACCATTGGGCATTGATCTTTACAATCGAGAGGGCTCCGAATGACTGAAAGTAACCGTTGACCGCCCAGATAATTGCCAGTGTCCAGAGCACGGCGGTCTTTGAAAGCCCGTAGTTCAACACGGCTTCGGTAAGGATATTTTTACCTTCGCAGACAGCCGGTGCCTGTAAAAATATGTGCGTAAAACCGAATAATCCATTCATTACGACAACGCCGAAGGCCCCAATCAGGAAAGCCTTTCGCCCGCCGATCTTATCGGCGATCGGACCATTGAGAACGACAGAGAGCCCGTAGACGAGAGGCAATAAAGTTTCAAAAACACTCAGATCTAATTTTGTCCAGCCGAAAATTGACTGTAAAGTCGGCGCAATGGCTGAAAAATTGTATCGCGACATGTAGAAAAATGAATACATGAAGCCGATTATAATCCAGTTCTGAAAGCGTCTGTGCCGGAAAGATGGCATAGTTATCAGATTTTCCGAATCGGAAATGGTCATGTTTTTACCCCCTGGTGCTAATATTTTGATTCAAACTCAACCAATCGTGTAACACGGGTGAAAATTATTAATCTGTTGTTTAAAACCAAACTTTATTTTTTAACTATTTTTTTCTAACTTGCCCACCATGAAAAACATCCAGATTAATCTTAATAAGAGAAACACATTCAATGTTTCACCCGGCCAAAGCATTCGGGAAATTGTCTGCCGGAAAATGCCGCGTGGGCATTATAAACCGTACCTTGTCATCCGAAACGACATTTTTACTTCCTACAATGAGATTATCAAAGAGCCGGCTAAAATCAGTCTTTTACGCCATTTTCACGAGTCGTCACACCGTGCGTATGAGAATGCCGCCATTCTGATTTTGAACTATGTCGTCGAAAATCTGTATCCCGACCAACGTCTTTTGGTTATGCATAGTATGTGTGATGGCGTTTTCTGCAGATTTGAAAACGAGGATTTTTGCACGCCGTCGGTCATTCAACAGATCACGGCGGCTTTTCGGAAGGTTGTCGGAGAGAATCTGGCGATCGAACCGCTCCTGGTCTCGCGCAGTGATGCCCGCCGTTATTTTATCGAAATCGGTCAAGCGGATACGGTCGAACTGCTGAAATATTGCGAATCGAATTTTGTGACGCTTTATCATGTCAACGGTCGCCGCCACTGGACGCTATCGCCGCCGGCGCCAACGACCGGATTGATCAAAGTATTTGACATCAAGCCCTATCATAAAGGATTTGTCCTGCGTTGTCCGACCGAGGGCAACGACCTTCGTCTGCGACCTTTTACCGATCAGGAACGCCTGTATGAGATTTTTCATGAAACCGACGATTGGGGCCGGATTCTGAATATCAGCACGGTGGCGGATGTCAACCGGCTGATCGTGGAAAATCAGATTTCCGACATCATTAAAATAGCCGACGCCTTGCAGGAAAAGAAAATCGCCAACATCGCCGATCAGATCGCCCGCGACGGCAGTCGGCGGTTTGTATTTGTAGCCGGGCCATCTTCTTCCGGGAAGACGACCTTTGCGAAACGACTGTCGATCCAATTACGGGTGTTGGGCTTCAAAACATTGTTACTCTCATTAGACAATTACTTCTGCGACCGGGCTGAGCTGATCGAGCGTCAGGGCGCGCACCTGAACTTTGAAGTGCTGGATGCCATTGATCTCGAACTCCTGAACAATCACCTCCAACTTCTACTGAAAGGCGAAGCCGTGATGCCGCCGGTATATGATTTTCATACCGGCATGAAGACCGAGGGTCAGCAATCGGTTCGGGTGGACGCCGGAACTGTCATAATTTTTGAAGGTATTCATGGAATCAATCCGGGATTGACTCAGGCCATCGATGACCGATATAAGTTTAAAATCTATGTCAGCGCCCTGACCCACCTCAACTTCGATGACATGAACCGTATGCATACGCACGACACACGGCTTTTGCGCCGGATTGTGCGCGATAATAAATATCGCGGCTACGGCGCGGCCGAAACAATCGGCATGTGGAAAAAAGTTGTCGAAGGTGAGAAAAAGTACATTTTTACCTTTCAGGGCAATGCCGACGTAATGTTTAATTCGTCGTTAGTCTATGAGCACGGTGTCCTGAAAACGCCAGCCGCCACGGTTTTGAAAAACGTTCCCGAAGAACATCACAGTTACCCAGAGGCCCAGCGCCTGCTGGATTTACTGTCGTATTTTATCCCGGTCGATGACAAAGAGATCCCGCCGACTTCAATCATGCGGGAGTTCATCGGCAATAGTTCGTTCTCTTATTAACCCGCAGAGGCAGATTGAATCGACCGGATTGGAGGGCGGCGCTTATTCCGTCAACCGTAAAAACAATAGTTACGATTCTTAGAAAGGAATCTCGTCGTCCGGGGGCTGGGTTGCAGGAACTTCCGGTTCGGCGGCGTCTTTTTCCCGGCTGCGTCCGGAACCACCCAACATGGTGATCTGATCGACCTGAATGTCGGTGCGGCTACGTTTTTGACCCTCTTTGTCTTCCCATTGCCGGGTCTGAAGGCGGCCCTCTACATAGACTAATTGACCTTTTTTCAGCCACTCTTTGGCAAATTCGGCCTGGCCACGCCAGATCACCAGATTATGCCATTCGGTGCGGTCTTCGCGTTTGCCATCGCGGTTCTTGACTGATTCGGTTGTGGCGATAGATACTTCCGCCACCGCATCGCCGTTCGGAGTGTAGCGCACTTCCGGATCACGGCCGAGGTGCCCGACCAGGATAACCTTGTTGACACTGCCTTTTGATAATGCCATCGTAAATCCTCCTTGCTAATAATTCTTAAAAAACGCATGCGCTTACTGTTGGACAGGCGCAATTTTACCTAATTCTACGAAAATATCAGATGTTTGTCAATAGTATTTTACGTTTATTTTTGTCGATTTTTTGCCGGACTTTGATAAAAGCCTGAACCGCCCGGTCAATCTGTTCGGCGGTATGGGCGGCGGAGAGCTGCACGCGAATCCGGGCCGTCCCGCGCGGCACGACGGGATAAGTAAAACCGATGACATAGATGCCTTCCGCGAGCAGCAGATCGGCGATTTTGATTGCTAAGGGTTCGTCATAGATCATGATCGGAACGATGGCCGAATTGCCCGGAATGACATCGAAACCGGCCGCCTCGACGCCCTGACGAAACCGGCGTGCGTTTTCTACGGTCTGGCGCGGTAAAGCCGGATTTGCACGCACGATTTCCAAGGCTTTCAGAGTGGCACTGACTACAGACGGCGAAACGGAATTCGAGAAAAGATAAGGCCGCGAACGCTGGCGCATGAACTCGATGATTTCACGCCGGCCGGAAATGCAACCGCCGGATGCTCCGCCGAGCGCCTTGCCGAAAGTGGTCGTAATAATATCGATTTTTCCAAGCAGTCCGTAATATTCGGCCGTCCCGCGTCCGGTTGGTCCGAGATAACCGGTGGCGTGCGAGTCGTCGATCATTACCAAAGCGTCATATTTTTCGGCCAGCGTACAGATTTGCGGCAGAGGCGCGATATGCCCGTCCATCGAAAAAACGCCGTCGGTAACAATAATCCGATATTTGGTCGCGGAGGAATTGACCAGACATTTTTCAAGATCATCCATATTCATATGACTGTACCGCAAGCGTTGGGCTTTACATAGCCGAACACCGTCGATGATCGAGGCGTGATTCAATTCGTCGGAAATGATCGCGCACTGATCGTCGAATAATGGTTCGAAGACCCCACCGTTGGCATCAAAACAGGACGAAAACAGGATCGTATCTTCCGTTCCGAGAAAATCGGCCAGCTGCTGTTCGAGTTCCTTGTGAATTTCCTGGGTGCCGCAGATAAAGCGTACCGAAGAAAGTCCGAATCCCCAGCGGTCGAGTGCGGCCTGGGCGGCCTTGATAATCTCCGGGTGATTGGAAAGGCCGAGATAATTATTGGCGCAGAAATTCAGCAGTTCCCGACCGTCGGCCAATTTCAGGTTTGGCGCCTGCGGGCTGGCGATGATACGCTCCGATTTGTATAATCCCTGCGTTTTTATATTTTCGATCTGTTCACGTAAGGCTTTTTGCATTTTTCCGTACATAAGAAATCCTCAGTTAATTGGTTGATGAAGGTAAACCAGGCTGGTGCCGTGATAAGTATTTATCGTTTTTGGAATCGGCGTGTTTGCGGGTCCAGTCTGACAACACGCCTTAATTTAGGGCATTGAAGTGATAATAGGAAACGCGGCTGAGGATTATTTTTCGATGATTACGATGGCCACCGCCAAACTTTTCAGGTGGCTCAGCGAGAGGTGAATGTGTGAAAATTGCTGTTCCGCGACGAGTTCGCTGGTTTTGCCCGTGAAATGCAATTCGGGCTTGCCGAGTTTATCGTTAAGCACTTCCACTTCGGCAAAATTCAGGCCGCCGCGCCAGCCGGTGCCGAGCGCCTTGAAGAAGGCTTCCTTGGCGGCGAAACGAGCGGCGTAGTGCTCGGCCTTATGAGGTTTGGCTTCACAATAAGCGATTTCCTGCGGGGAAAAGATTTTCTCGCGGAAGCGGGTTTCGCCGGTAATCTGACGGGCGATGCGCTCTACTTCGATCAGGTCGATGCCGGTTCCGTAAATCATGGTAATTGTAGATTGAAGAGTGGAGATTGAATAATGAATTTTTTTAACAACTGACCTGATAGTTGAAAGATTATTTTACATTTAGCATTTAACATTTTTCAATTTGATAGAAAGTTGCTTCAGCATATCGATCGTCATGGCCTCCAGGCCATAGGCCGGCTGCCAGTCCCATTCTTCGCGGGCGGCGGAGTCGTCCATGCGATTCGGCCAGGAGTCGGCGATGCTCTGGCGGACAGGGTCGATGGCATAATCCAACTTAAAATCCGGGATATGTTTGCGGATTTCGGTAGCGATCGTTTCCGGCTCGATGCTCATGGCGGTAATGTTGAAAGCATTACGATGTTTGAGCCGGGCCGGGTCGGCCTCCATCAAATCCATTGTGGCCTTCAATGCGTCCGGCATGTACATCATGTCCAGCCAGGTGCTGTTTTTCAGGAAACAGGTATAATGTTTTTGCTGTAGAGCCGCGTAGTAAATATGAACGGCATAGTCGGTCGTGCCGCCGCCAGGCGGAGTTTTATAGGAAATAATCCCGGGAAAACGCACGCCGCGGGTATCGACGCCAAAGCGTTTGTAATAGTAATCGCAGAGCAATTCGCCGGCGACTTTGGTGACGCCATACATGGTATTGGGACGCTGAATCGTGTCCTGCGGAGTCAGGTCGGGCGGCGTCGATAATCCAAACGCACCGATACTGCTGGGTGTGAAAACAGAGCATTTATATTGCCGGGAAACCTCCAGCACATTGTAAAGGCCGTTCGTGTTAATGTTCCAGGCGTCCTGCGGACGGGTTTCCGCCACAGCCGATAATAAAGCCGCTAAGTGATAAATGGTCGCGATCCGGTGTTTCGCAACAATTTCGGCAATTTGATTGGCGCTCGTAACATCGAGTATTTCAAAAGTCGAATCGCCGTGAATTGCAGAGTCATTCGCCGGGCGAACATCGGATGCGATCACGTTCTGAGAGCCGTAACGTTCACCCAGCGCCAGAATGAGTTCCGAACCGATCTGGCCGAGCGCGCCGGTTATGAGAAATTTTTGCATGGGAATCTCCGTTTAAATGAAACAGCCCGCCGGAACCACGGCGAGCTGTTTAAAAAGAATTCAATCCAATCAGTTTTTATCAATAAATAAAGTCGCTTATAAAAATCAGGTCAACTGTCACGGGCCTAATTTCAGAAAAATCCGGCTCAGAAAAAAATGGAATCTTTAAAATGCGATTTTAAAACCGTGTTACGTCCTGAAATAGGTTGACAAAAAAGAGGAGAAAAAGGTATGTCAACCAGGACAAGTTTTCGTTACAGTAATGCGTTTAAGCAGAAAGTGATAGGAGAGATTGAATCTGGAGTTCTGAGTATTGCAGAAGCCAGT